>DASWYF010000020.1:300000-417999 GCA_036405135.1 Verrucomicrobiia bacterium
TGCCCGTGACCGACATCGTGTTCACGCATCTCGATGAGGAGATCCGCTGGGGAAAACTTTGGAACGTGTGGTTAGGCACAAATTACACCTGCTCCCGACTGGGGGGAGGGCAAAATATTCCGGGTGAATTCTACCGGGCGGAGGCTGATCTTATTTTGCACCGCCAGTTTTCCCCGTAAAAACGCATAAAATGCTTGTAGATAAAGGGTTTTAAGCACTTGGCAAAGGAACTGCTAAACCAGCGTTAACGGATAGTAAAACATGAAGCAACTGATGCTCATAGGCGGTTTGACCGGGTTCGTGCTGGCCCTTCTTCTGGGGTTGGCGGTGCCGGGACGCGCCATGCCGTCGGTCTTCCTGCAAAGCTGTGTGGGCGCCCTGGTGGGCGGCTGGTTGATGCGCTGGTGGGGAACGCTGTGGTACCGCTCATTGGCCCAGGCTCTTTTGGAACGCAGGAAGGCGGAGATACAGGCAGAGATACAGCGTCAGGCGACGGTCAAACCATCCAACCGAATCTGATGACCTATGACAACGTGCGTTGAACTTGAAGACAACCAGACTCTCGCCGCGGACAAAGCGCCCCAAGTGGCCAGTGCGGCACGCCGCTACCAGCCAAGCACGCCGGGCAGCCAGGCGGAGTCCGACCTTGTCGAACAATACCTGCCGCTCGTGAAGACGGTGGTGGGCCGCATCGCGATGAGCCTGCCTTCGCACGTGAACGCCGAGGATCTTTACAGCGTGGGCCTCGTGGGACTGCTCAATGCGGTACGCCAGTTCAATCCGCAGGGCGGAAGTTCTTTCGAGAGCTATGCCCGAGTGCGCATCAAGGGTGCGATCTATGATGAGCTGCGCCGCCTCGATTGGGTGCCGCGCTCGGTGCATGACAAGGCGCGCAAGGTGGCGGTGGTGATGGAGCGCCTGCAGCAATCGCTTGGTCGTACAGCAAGCGATGAAGAAGTGGCGAAGGCTCTGAGCCTGACTCATGACGAATATCTTGAACTGATGGAAGAGATCCGGCCAGCAACATTCGTGTGTTTGGATGCTGTTCAAGGTGGCGAAGAAGGCAGTGATTCTTCCAATTACGAACTGGTGGCGGATGAAGCGCAGAACGATCCCGTGGAGCAAGCCTCCCGTCGTGAACTTGCCAAGATCATCGCCGAGCGTCTGGAGCAATTGCCCGAGATGCAGCGCAAGGTGCTCGCACTGTATTATTTTGAAGATATGCGTTTGCGGGAGATCGCCGAAGTGTTCGGGGTGACGGAATCGCGCATCTGCCAGATCCATTCGCAGGCCATCATGGCCATCAAGAATTATCTCCAGCGTCACGAAGTCATCGGCCGTTAATCGTTTTTAAGTATGATTGTCATCATCGGAGCAGTCTTGGTCACGATATCCGTTCTTGGCGGCTTTATGCTCGCGGGCGGACATGTGGCGGTGCTGTGGCAGCTCTCAGAAGTCATCGTCATCTGCGGTGCAGCCTTGGGTGCTCTGATCATCATGTCACCCAAAAAGGTGCTGATGGACATGGTGAAACAGATCATCGGCACGTTGAAGGGCACGCCTTACAGCAAGACTGCTTATGAAGAGCTTTTCAAGGCGCTCTATGAACTGTTCATGCTGGGACGACGTAATGGCATGATCGCGCTGGAAGAGCATGTGATGAACCCGCATTCATCGAGCATCTTCACGAAGTATCCGGCGTTCGTGAACAATCATCATGCGGTGGATCTTTTGTGCAACGGCCTGAAGCCGTTGATCGACGGCAAGGTGAAGCCGGACCAGCTTAAGATGCTGATGGAGGTGGAACTGGACGGCATGGAAGACGAGCATCACCAGCCGATCGATGTGTTGACGAAGGCGGCGGATGCGATGCCGGGCTTCGGTATCGTGGCAGCGGTGTTGGGCATCGTGGTGACAATGGGTTCCATTTCCGGGCCGATCGAAGAGATAGGTCATCACGTGGCCGCAGCGCTGGTGGGAACGTTCCTCGGTATTTTGATCTCTTACGGATTTCTCAATCCCTTGGCGGTGAACATGACTTTTCTCGGACAATCGGAAATGGCGTATTTTCGCGCCATCGCCACGGCGGTTTCCGGCTTTGCCGGTGGCATGGCACCGATCATGGCGGTGGAAGTGGCGCGCCGCAGTTTGAGCAGTGATGTGAAGCCATCGGCGGAGTCGCTGGAAGAAATGCTCAAGAACATCGGCAAGTAAATGAGCAGGAAAAAGAAAGGACATGGGCATCATGGTGGCGCGTGGAAGGTCGCTTATGCGGACTTCGTCACGGCGATGATGGCGCTTTTTCTGGTGCTCTGGCTGACCTCGCAGGATGAGAAGATCAAGGAAGCCGTGGAACGTTCTTTCAAGAATCCGTTCAATTCGCTGACGAAAGATTCCACCGGTTTGATCCCGAGCAAGGATGCGCAGGCAGTGCGTTCCAGCAGCGGCAATTTCGACTCCGCTTCCGCCATGGAGCTGAACATGCTCCGCAAACTGGCGCAGGACCTGGTAACGACGTTGCAGACGAATGAAGAGAACCCGGAAGAGAATCCGATCAAAATGGATATTTCTCCCGAGGGCATGAAGATCAGTGTTTTCGACAAGACGCGGCGCGCCATCTTTGAGCCGGATTCGGCGAAGTTCACGGAATACGGGCAGTGGGTTTTCTCCACGCTGGCGTGGCAACTTTCGCGTTACACCAGTTCCTTCAATGTGGAACTGGAAGGGCATACAGAAACGGGACGTCCTCAGCAGAGCGAGAATTATTCGGACTGGGAGATGACGGCGGATCGCGCCAATGCCGCGAGGCGTGAACTTTTGAAGCATGGTGTGACCACTGAGCAGATCCGCAAGGTGGCGGGATATGCGGACACGCAACCTTTGACGGACCGACCCTCTACGGATGCAGGCAACCGTCGCGTGACGGTGATGCTGCGGATCAAATCAGGCAACCGGTCTGTGCCCCAAACATGAGCGACGCGTTTGTTCCATTTCAGCCCAAGCAGGCCAGCAGTTCTGTTGAGCCGAAGACATCATTTCAGCAGTTGAAGCCGGAATTGACAGCGGCGCCGGTGAGCATGGTTGCAGAGCCCAAGATGATTCCTGCACCAGCAGGGCAGGTGGCGTTGATGCAGCAGCATCAGCATAATTCACCGCAGGTGACGTTGCAGCGTGAGGGGGATCGGGTGACGGGGATACGCGTGGAGTGCGGGTGTGGACAGGTGGTGATGTTGAATTGTGTGTATTGATTGAGGGATTCTCTTGGAGTTTGCTGAGTTTTTGGATGCGCTTTGCTTCGACTCACTCCTCACCCAGTTCTGCTTGGGGCAGAACTGACCTCTCCTCATTAGCTCCGAAAGCTTTCGCGAGTCCAGGAGCGGTAACACTTAAAGCTTCTTTTGCGAAAGGTCGCGCTACTCTTTTTGGTTCTCTATCCACGGTTTATTCCACTCGGCAATTTCTGCATTCGCTGCTATCTGTTAGGGGGAGGAAATTACCACGTTGGAGGCTGGTTCCTGTTGAAATAGCAGTAAAACAAGGGGTTTTAGCGCTTGGCACGGGCGTTGCTTAACAGGGCTGCGTGAACGTGAGCCTATATCAAGCAGCAGCGGCGATGACCGCCAATGCGCGGTGGCAGGAAGTGGTGGCGGGGAATCTCGCCGCCAGCGCGCAGCCGGGTTTCAAGCGGCAGGAAGTGACGTTCAGCGCGATCGCGGCGGGCCAGAGTACAGTGGGTGGAACGGCGTATGCGCTGCCGAAGGCTTCGGTGGGCACGAGCTTCCGTCCTGGTGAGTTGCGTCCGACCAGTGTGCCGACGGATCTGGCTCTGGAAGGTAAAGGATTCTTTGCGGTGCGTTTGCCAGATGGGAATGAGGCTTACACGCGTGATGGTGAATTTCATGTGAACTCGGATGGCGCGCTGGTGACGAAGCAGGGTTATCCAGTGATGGGTGACAGTGGGCCGATTCAACTGGATCGCAACAGCGGTGCGCCGCTCACAATCAGCCTGGATGGCGAAGTGCGTCAGGGCGCTGACTTGAAGGGCAAGTTGAAAGCCGTTGATTTCAATAACACCGATCTGCTCTCGCCTGCTGGTGGTGGAAATTTTCTGGCGAACGATCCAGCGATCCAACCGGTGCTGCTGGATGCACCGGTGATCCGGCAGGGATTTTTGGAGAGCGCCAATACTTCTTCAGTGATGGAGATGGCGGGGCTGATCAGTGCGATGCGCGCTTTTGAATCCAGCCAGAAGGTGGTGCAGACGCAGGACGAGCGCATGAGCAAGGCGATCCAGGAGCTGGCAAACCCGAACTGATAACAATCTATGTTACGCGCACTTTATTCTTCAGCGGCGGGCATGCAGTCCCAGCAGACGAATCTCGACGTCATCGCGAACAACCTCGCGAACGTCAACACGACGGGCTTCAAGAAGTCGAAGACGGAGTTCCAAGATCTGCTTTACCAGACATCGCGTGCGCCCGGGGCGGAGCAGGGTGCAGGCAATCAATTGCCCACGGGTGTGCAGATCGGTCATGGCTCGCGATTGGTGGCGACTTCCAAGATTTTTACGACGGGTGAGCTGACGCAGACGGGGGAACGTCTCGATGTGGCGATCCAAGGTGATGGCTTCTTCGAAGTGCAGATGCCGGATGGAACGCGCGCTTACAGCCGCGATGGTGCGCTGAAGACGGCGTCGGATGGACGCATCACGACAAGTGATGGCTTGGTGTTGCAAGGCGGCTTTCAGCCGATCGCTGCGGGAACGACTTCCATCAGCATCTCCCCAACGGGTGAGGTGACGACGAATGGTGCGAATGGGCAGCAGACGTTCCGGGTGCAATTGGTACGGTTCGCGAATCCGTCCGGTTTGGAAAGCGCGGGCCGCAACCTGTATCGCGAAACGGCGGCTTCCGGTCAGGCGGAGCTGGGCAATCCGGGTGAGAATGGTTTCGGTGAACTGCAACAGGGTTTCTTGGAAATGTCCAACGTGAAGGTCGTGGAAGAAATGGTGAACATGATCGTGGCCCAGCGCGCTTACGAGGTGAACTCGAAGGCAGTGCAGGCAGCGGATGAGATGATGCAGATCAGCAACGGCCTGCGTCGTTAACCAGTGATATGAATTTCAGAGCGATCATCCTTTTAGTGCTGGTGTGTGTGGGGCTGGGCGTGCGTGTTAGCGCCGCCCAGTCCAGTCTTTCGCTCGAGTTACCTGCGCAAACGCAAGTGACCGGACAAGGTGTGTTCCCGCGTGATCTGTTCGGGGCCGCATTGGAAGCGCCGCATGTGAGTCTGTTTGAGGCACCAGCGTTCGGGAAGTTGCTGGTGCTGACGCGGGCGCAAGTTGAAACGGCCTTGGTGAAGGCGACGGGCAGCACGAATGCGGTGCAATGGACGGGGGCGGAGAAAGTGACGATCGCACGTCGCAGCCGGATGTTCGGTGAAACGGAGATGCTGGAGATGCTGACGCAGACGTTGCAGCAGGCGCAGGTGCGCGAGCGTGGGGAGTTGGAGCTGCGGCTGAATCGGAGTTGGGCGGAAGTAACGGTGCCGGATGAGCCTTTGACGATGAAGGTGATGGATCTGCCAGCGAGCGGAATCTCCCCTTACTTGATTGTGCGGTTTGAGTTGCTGGCGGGTCGTGAGAGCGCGGGCACCTGGCAGGTGGCGGTGCAGGCGAAGGTTTGGCGCGAGGTGATCGTGGCGCGGCAGGCGGCGATGCGTGGATTGCCGGTAACGCGGTTTGAGTGGGCGACGGAGCGGCGCGATGTGCTGACGATGCGGGATGCGCTGACGGATTTGCCTGCGCCAGCGGAAGTGCTGGAGGTGGCGGAGAGCATTCAGAATGGTGCGACGTTGACGGCGCGGTCGCTGCGTGTTCGGCCAATCATCAATCGCGGCAAGGTGGTGGATGCGCTGGTGCAGAACGGGGCGTTAGAAATTTCGGTGAAGGTGGAAGTGCTGGAGGACGGTTTGCCGGGGCAGACCGTGCGGGTGCGGAATCTGAAGTCCAAACGTGAATTTCGAGGAAAGGTGCAGAATGAACAAACGATTCTTGTTACGCTTTGATCTGGGTGTGCTGCTGCTGACGGCACTTGTGACGGTGATGTCTGTGAACACGGTGAGTGCGCAGTCTCTCTGGAAAGAGGAGACGAGCAAGCCGATGGTCGCGGACAAGAAAGCGCGGGCGGTGGGTGATATCGTCACGATCCTGATCCAGGAAAGCAACACGACGAGCAAGGAGCAGGGCACGCAGACGGCGAAGAAGTCGGGCGTGGATGCGAGCATCGCGTCGTTCCTCTACGGTCCGGCAGCGAGCGGGTTGCTGACAAAGGGCGGCAAGTATCCGGCGATGAAGTTCTCTTCGAGCACGGATTTCGATGGCGGCGGCAAGATTAGCAATTCTGAGAAGATCACAGCGCGCATCTCAGTGCGGGTGATCGAGGTGATGCCAAACGGCAACCTGATGTTGGAAGGCACGCGGCAGACTTCGTTCTCCGGTGAGAGCCAGGAAGCCATCTTACGTGGTGTGGTGCGTACGGAAGATGTGGCGGCGAACAATACGGTTTACAGCTATCAACTGGCGGATGCGACGATCAAGTTCATCTCCAAGGGCACGCTCTCGGATTCGCAGAAGAAGGGCTGGTTCAATCGTGTGTGGGACAAGGTTTCGCCGTTCTAAGCTGGGTTTACTCACTGCCGACATGAAACATTTTCTCACAACTTTGCTGGCCGGGTTGCTGATGCTGGGCGCTGCTCAAGTACAGGCGGCCTCGCGCATCAAGGATATCGCGATGGTGTCCGGTGCGCGTGAGAACCAATTGGTCGGTTACGGCTTGGTAGTCGGTTTGGCGGGAGATGGTGATAAAGACCCGGCTTATACAGTGCAGAGCATGGCGAACATGCTGCAACGGTTCGGGGTGACAGTGCCTTCCGCGACGTTGTCTTCCAAGAATGTGGCGGCGGTGATGGTGACGGCGGATATCCCAGCGTTCGTGAAAAACGGCACGCGCCTGGATGTGACGGTGTCGGCCATCGGTGATGCGAAGACGTTGCAGGGCGGTGTGTTGTTGCAGACGCCGCTCATGGGTGCGGATGGGAAAGTCTATGCAGTGGCGCAAGGCGCGCTGGCGGTCGGTGGATTCATCGGCGGATCGGGCGGTGCGGGTGGAGCGACGGTGCAGAAGAATCATCCGACAGTGGCGCAGATCACTGGCGGAGCGCTGGTGGAAAAAGAGATCGCCACGCAGATCGTACGGGATGATGAGGTGGAATTGCTATTGCGCGATCCGGATTTCACCTCGGCTGCGCGTATGGCGGAGGCGATCAACAAGGTGTTTCCGAACAGTGCCTCGGCGGTTGATACGAGTTCTGTGCGGGTGCAAGTGCCGCCGGGACATTCGGAACGGCCGGTGGATTTCATCGCACGTCTCGAAGCCATCGAAGTGGTGCCGGATATTCCAGCGCGTATCATCATCAATGAACGCACGGGGACGATCGTGGCGACTTCCAAGATACGCATCGCAGCGTGTGCGGTGTCGCACGGTGAACTGACGATCAATGTGGCTTCCTCGCTAGATGTTTCGCAGCCGAATCCGTTGAGCCAGACGGGCAGCACGGTGGTGACGCCACGGACGGATACGAAGGTGAGCGAGGACAAGGGACGGCTCATCGCGCTGGAAGACATGCCGACGATCGACAAGGTGGCGGCGGGATTGAATGCCATCGGCGTGACGCCGCGTGACATGATGGCGATCTTTCAAGCGATGAAACAGGCAGGGGCTTTGCAGGCAGAACTCATTTTGCGCTGATACCTATGGAAATCACAGCTTTCCAACGTCAGGTGAATGCGACGCAGCTTCCGCTGGAGAAGCTGGCGGATAACAAAGATTTGTCCGAGGCGCAGAAGGTCAACGAGGTGAGCCGCCAGTTCGAGGCAGTGTTGCTGCGGCAAATCCTGGCGCAGGCGCAGAAGCCGATGTTTGGTGGTGCGTTGGAATCTAACTCATCCCAGACCTCCATCTACAAGGACATGCTGGTGAACACGATGGCTGAACAGATCAGCCAGTCGGGAACTTTTGGTTTGGGTCGCAATCTGGCTCCGCAACTCTCGCGTGAGCTGAAGGCGACCCAGGAAGCCGCGAAAATTTCTTCTGAACAAAATGGAAACGATTAAACAACTGATCGCCGCCTTGCGCGAGGAACTCCAGCAGTACGGCGAGATGCTCGCCCGGCTGGATGAACAGCAGGACTGTGTCTTGCGCCGTGCCGCAGACGATCTGCTCCGCACGGTGGACGAGGTGCAGAATCAAGGCGTGGTGCTGGCGGAACACCGCCGCGCTCGCGAACAACAACAGCAGGCGACTGCTTTGCAGCTCGGCTTGGCGGCGGATGCGCCGTTGAAAGACATCATCCCGCTCCTGCCGGATGTGTATCGGCCACTCGTGCATGCGCTCATGCAGGAGAACAACGATCTGCTGGTGCGCGTGCAACAACGGGCACGGCAGAATCATCTTTTGCTGACGCGTTCCATGGAGCTGATGCAAAACCTGCTGGGTTCTTTGGTTCCGGCGAACAATGGCGCGGCTTACGGGCAAAACGGCAATGCGTATGCGCGGCCAGTGGGTGGACGCGCGCTTTACGAAGCGGTGGGTTAATCTCCTCTTTTTATGCTCGGACTATTCGGTTCACTGAATCTCGGTGCGCGCTCGTTGCAGACCCAGCAACAGGGCGTGGAGGTGTCCGGCCATAACCTGGCGAACGTCAATACGCCTGGCTATGCACGGCAGCGCTTGCAGATCAGCACAGGCATGGCCCTACCTACAGCGGTGGGTTGGCAGGGAACGGGCGCACTGGGCACGGCGGTGACACAGGCGCGCGATGCGATCTTGGACCGGCAGGCTTTGAGAGAGGGGGCGATCCAGGGTTCGTTGGATTCGCAGATGAAGGCGTTGCAGTTCGCGGAGACATATCTGGGTGAGAAGCTGGACCGGCAGGCGAGCGGCGCGGATGGGACGAGTTCGACGACGAGTGTGGGCGCGCAGCATGGTTTGAGTGAGGGAATCAACTCGCTGTTCGCGGCGTTTCAATCTTTGTCCACGCAACCATCCTCTTTGACGGAGCGGCAGGTGTTGCTGATGAAGGCGACAGATTTAACGACGCGGTTCAATACGACGTCCACGCGGTTGGGTGAACTGGATGCTTCGCTGAATGAATCGCTGACGACGGAGGTTGGATCAGCCAATGGGTTGCTGCGCGATTTGGCGGCGTTGAATGACCGGATCAATCGCGCGGAGATGTCTGATGGCACTCCGGCGAATGACTTGCGCGATCTGCGGCAGCAGAAGCTGGAGGCGCTGGCGAAGTACGTGCCGATGGATGTCGTGGAAACGACGGGCGGGTTGGAGATTTCTGTGGATGGGCAGACGTTGGTGAGCGGTGTCAATCAACTGGATTCATTGGAGACGTATGATGCGGGTGGCGGGCGTTTGCAGGTGCGGACGGTGACGGGAGCCACGGCGTTGAACCTGACGAGCGGTTCGCTGGCGGGGACGATCGAGGTGCGTGATGGGGCGATCGCGCAGTTGCGCAATTCTCTCAATGTGGCGGCGGGCGAATTGATCAGCATGGTGAACACGGCGCATCGGAACGGGTTCAGCCTGAACGATACGACGGGCGCAGATTTCTTTACGGGGACGAACGCGGGCAATATCGCGGTGAACGCGGCGCTGACGGCTGATCCGGTGTTGTTGCAGGCATCGGGTGCGCTGGGCAACAAGGGTGATAACCAGACGATTTTGGCGATGGCGCAGTTGAACACGTCAGCCAGGGCGGCGTTGGGCCAGCAGACGGTTTTCCAATATTTTAGCAAGACGATCGCGGCGGCGGGGCAGGCGCTTTCCAGCGTAACCGCACAGCAATCTGACCAGAAGGTGGTGGTGGATATGCTGAATCGCCAGCGTGATTCGGTGAGCGGTGTGTCACTGGATGAAGAGATGACGGACATGATGAAGTACCAGAAGGCTTACACGGCCTCAGCGAAGTTGATCACGACGATCGATGAGATGCTGGATACGATCATCGGCATGAAACGTTAGGAATGGGGATGAATTTTTCAGAAAATGATTTGCGGACAAAGGGTGTAGGCAATGCGGGCACCTTTCACCCCTTCGCTGGTCCAGCCAAAGACAGGGATGAACGGCGTTTTTCGACGGCCGGTTTACTTTGCGAGTTCGGCGGTGAAGACCAATGTCAGGGCAAAGCGGCAGCTTTGCCCCACCATGAGCAGGAAACAGCGGGCGTTCATTGCGTCACGAAATTTAATACACTGAACTGATATGCGCATCACTTTCAGCACTTTTCCGAATGCCTTGGTCCCGCAACTGGGAACATTGGCATCGCGTCAGGCGAAGCTTCAGACTGAGGCGGCGACGGGGCAGCGCGTGCAGAACGCTTCTGATGATCCGGTGGCGATGCGGCGGGTGCTGGACCTGCAAGCTGAGGCGCAGAGCATGGGGCAGTATCGGAAGAATGTGACGCGCTTGCAGGAGGTGGCCGGGGCTTCTTTCACGGCGATGCGTTCTTTGCAGAAGGTTTCAGATCGCGCTTCTGAGATCGCGACGTTGGCAGATGGGCTCAAATCTCCCGAGGAGATGAAGATTTACGCGGCTGAAGTGAACCAACTCATCCAGCAGGCGGTGCAGACGGCGAATGCGAAGAACCGTGGAGATTATATTTTTGCAGGCACGAAGAACGATCTGCCGCCGTTCACGATGGCGCTGGATGCGAATGGGCAGGTCACGGGGGTGACGTATCAGGGGAATGATTCGGTGGCGGAGAGCGAGATTGTGCCGGGACAGACGATCGCGGTGCAACCGCCGGGTGTGAACACGAGCGGCAGTGGGCCGCAAGGGTTGCTGGGGGATTCGCGCAATGGCTCGGATCTGTTCGGACATCTTATCTCGCTGCGGGATAATCTGCTGGCGGGGAATGCAGCGGGCATAGTGGCGGATCACACGAATCTCGCTAAGGACGAGGACAACCTGATGCAGCAATATGGATTGAATGGGTCGATCCAGTCGCGTCTGGAAGTGACGGCGGCACGGATCGGCGATCAATTGCTCTCGGTGGAATCGGTGGTGTCGCAGGAAGTGGATGCGGATCTGGCGGAGACGCTGGTGAAGCTGAATGAGACGCAGATGGCGTATCAGGCGGCGCTGCAGAGCGGGGCTTCTATCATGAAGATGTCGTTGATGGATTATCTCAGGTGAGTTTCTAGTTTCTGGTTTTGAGTTTCGGGTTGATGAACCACGGATGCGCTGAGGGGGAATTTTAGCCACAGATTGAACACAGATGGAACACGGATGGGGGTGGAAAATCTTGGGCTTCAGGTCGAAGGAAGATTTACCACGGAGACACGGAGAGCGCGGAGGGGGGAGAGTTTTCAACCGAATGGGGTCAAGCGAATGAAGGGGTGATTTTTCGAATCAGGAGATGCGGGAACTTGTTTGTCGCTTGCGTCAGGGTTCAGTTCTCGGAAAAGTGGCGGGGTGAAATCTACCCTGAAGTGCTGGCTGGTGGTGACGGTGTCGTTGTTGATCGGGAATCATCTGCGATTGGATGCGGCGGAGAGTAGCGTTGCGCTGACGAATATCGTGTTCGGGTCGTGCTTGAATAAGGTGGAGCATCCGATGCTGGATCGTACGCTCGAGGTGCCGATGGATCTTTTCATTTTCATGGGGGATAACATTTACGGTGACACGACGAACATGACGGTGATGCGGGCGAAGTATGATGCGCTGAAGAACAGCCGTTTTTTCCAAGGATTGAAGAAGAAGGCGCCGTTTGTAGCGACGTGGGATGATCATGATTACGGGGTGAATGATGGTGGAGCGAACTTTGCTTTTAAGAAGGAATCGCAGGAGGAATTCTATAACTGGCTGGATGAGCCGCAGGATTCGCCACGGCGCAAGCAGGAGGGGGTTTACAGCTCGCACATTTATGGGCCGGAGGGGAAGCGGGTGCAGGTGATCCTTTTGGATACGCGGTATTTTCGGAGTCAATTGACGCGGGGGAATCATGGGATGGAGCCGAGCGGCGGGCCGTATATGCCATCGCCCTTCAAATCCACGACGATGCTGGGGGATACGCAGTGGGTGTGGCTGGCGGAGGAATTAAAGAAACCGGCGGAGGTGAGGTTGATGATCTCGAGCATCCAGTTCGTGCCGGAGTTCTGCGGGTGCGAGGCGTGGGCAAATCTGCCGCATGAGAAGGAGCGGATGCTGGCGCTGATTCAGGAGACGAAGGCGAACGGAATCGTGTTCCTGAGCGGGGACCGGCATTGGTGCGAGCTGTCGCGCATGGACGGGCCGACGGGGTATCCGCTGTATGAATTGACGGCGAGTGCGATGACGCAGGTGCATCCGCGCGGCACGCCGACACCGAATGTGAACCGGCTGATCCCGAAGACATATCATGAGGCGAATGTGGGACAGTTGAGCATCGATTGGGGGAAGAAGGATACGGAGTTGCATTTGAAGATCATTGATGTGAGGGGTGAGGTGCAGATCGAGAAGAAGATCAAGGTGAGTGAGTTGCAGGGGAAGTGATGCCGGTTGCACCGGCGGGCCATTATGGTTTGTGGCGCAGATGCTAATTTGTGGGTGATGAAATAGTTTAATGTTCTGCCGACTGCCAGTCGGCGACATCACCGCAGTCGCGGGACAGGCAGCAGACTGACAGTCTGCGCTACAGTTTAAGATGACGAATGAGGCACCAGTTTTGATTCCGGTGAAGGATCGCAGGCAGGCGATGGACTGGAGCCTGGTGCTGGCGAGCCAGGGGATCGAGGTGGGCATCGCGCAGGTGGAGGGGGAGCGGTTCGCGTTGGAGGTGGCGGCGGTGGATTCCACGCGGGCGTTCCAAGTATTGAAGTTGTATCATAAGGAGACGCGCGGGTGGAACTGGTGGATGGCGCGGACGGAGGAGGGACCGCACTTGGAAACATTGGCGATGTTCTGGGTGCTGGCGTTGATTTTCTGGCATGCGATGGCGGATAAGTGGCCGGGCATCGAGGCTGCCGGGGTGATGGATAGCCAGCGGTTTGCACTGGGGGACTGGTGGCGACTCTTTACGGCGGTGACGTTGCACAGCGATCTGGCGCATCTGGCGGCGAATTGTTCCATCGGCCTATTGTTTTTTTGTCTGGCGGGAGCGCGGTATGGATTGGGGATTTCGCTGCTGACGTCTTACCTGGCGGGTGTGCTGGGGAATGTGGCGGGATGGATGGTGTATGACGGGCCTTACAATAGTCTCGGTGCTTCGGGGATGGTGATGGGGGCTGTGGGATTGATCATTGCGCGGCCGGTGATCGGACAGGCGCCGATGTTGAAGTGGAAGGGGCTGCTGGTGACGCTCAGCGCGGGGGCGATGTTATTCCTGCTGGTGGGTGCGAGCGGGAGTCCGGAGACGGATATGGTGGCGCATGTTGCGGGGTTTGTGGCGGGGCTGGTGTTTGGGTGGAGATTGCGCCGCTGGCCGCAGATGAAGGAGCCGCGCGTCCAAAATCGAGCGTTATCACTTTTTCTTTTCATGCTGTCTGTCCCGTGGTGTCTCGCCTTGGGACGCTCTTGAGGTGTGCTTTCGTAGCGAAGTGTCCTGTCACATTGCTGACATGGGAACGTTGCCGTTTCGTAGGGGGCTCACCATTTTTCTGTAACATGGTTTCCCTAGAGTTTCGTTTCGCGACAGGAAAACCAATTCCTGTCAGTTCTTGGAACACACGATATGAAACGTACACTTTGGGCGTTAGCCCTTCTTCTTGCGGGCCAGTTCGCCGCGGTGGTGGCCGGTGAAGTCACCATCAAGGGTTCGGATACCATGGTCATCCTCGCGCAGCGGTGGGCGGAGACTTTCATGAAGCAGACGTCGGGTGTGAACATCCAGGTGACGGGTGGCGGATCGGGAACGGGCATCGCGGCACTGCGCAACAACTCGACGGATATCGCCACGGCTTCCCGGGCGATGAAGCCGAAGGAGATGGCGGACCTCATCGCCACGCACGGGGCGAAGCCGCTGGAGATCAAGACCTCGCTGGATGGTCTCTCGGTGTATGTGCATGCGAGCAATCCCATGAAGGAGATCAGCTTTGCCCAGTTGGACCGCATCTTCCGCGGGCAGGCGCGCAACTGGAGCGAGTTCGGCGGGCCGGACAAACCGATCGTGATTTACAGCCGGGAGAACAATTCCGGCACGTATGCCTATTTCAAAGAACACGTGTTGAAGGAACAGGATTTTTCCGCGCGCGCCCTGACGATGGTGGGCACGGCGGCCTTGATCAATGCCGTCTCCAAAGACCCGGGCGCCATCGGTTACGGCGGCATCGGTTACGCGAGCGGGGTGAAATCGCTCATGGTGAAGGAAAAGGATACGGATGAAGCGTGCCTGCCCACGGATGAGAATGTGATCTCCGGCAAGTATCCGCTTTCACGTTATCTGTTCTTCTACCTCATGCCCGGCGGCATGAGCGGTGATGTGAAGAAGTTCGTCGATTGGGTGGTGACGCCGGCCGGGCAGGAAGTTGTGACGGCGGCGGGTTATATCCCGTTGCCGGCGGCCAAGCCGGCTCCAGCCGTTGCGGTCGCTACCACGGCCCCGGCGATGGTCGCCAAAGCTCCAGTGGCGGTTGCTTCACAGCCGGTGAGTGCCTTTGTGCCAGCACAAGCGGTTGCCGCCCCCTCTCCGCAAACGGTGCAGCCGGTGGTCGCGCAAGTCCAGCCGATGGCGGCCCAGCCGGTGCCGCAGCAGCATGTTTACCAACAACCGCAGGCTTATGTGGCGCAGCCTGCTTACAATCCGACCTCGGCCATCGAGTCGTTGCTCGAGCAATCGGCCGCTCTGGGCAAGCGCGAGGCGATGATGGCGGGGCGCGAGGAATCTTTCGCGTCGCGTGAAGCCAAACTGGCCGATCGTGAGGCGCGGTTGGTGGGCAAGGAATCCGAAGTGGGAGTGCGGGAAGCGGGGTTGGTCTCCAAGGAAAAGGAGCTCACCGCCAAGGAGAAGGAATTGATGCGGATTGAAGACGAGCTGAACAAAGGCCGCCGCGATTCAAACCGTTCCAATCTGTTCCGCCGTTAGTCACGAGACCTTGAACTTGAGCTGAGTAGTGAACATGCAGAAGCAAAATCAGAACGCCAACGGTACTGAACCGGCATGGAACCCGGTGCCGGAGCTGTGCGGCTACCGTGAGAGCATCTGGGTATGGCTCGTGGAGCGCGGCAGCGTGGCGGTGTCCGGACTGGTGATCGCGTTGCTGGTGCTCATCTTCGTGTTCATGTTCAAGGAGTCCATGCCCATCATGCTGGGGCAGATGGACAACGCACGTTCAGGCAAGACGCTGACTTGGGCCGAAGTGCAGGCGCTAAAACCGGAGGAGCAGGCGGCATATCTGGGATTGAAACTGGAGAAGATACAGGGTTTTACACCGGACATCCTGCAATCCCTGGTGGAGCTTAAGGCGGAGGAGAAAAAGGCCAAGGCGAACCCGGATACGGCACTCAATACCACCTCGTGGATGATGATGCTGAAGCCTTATCAATGGACGGGCTACGAGGCGAAATCGTATGTGTGGCAGCCGAATTCCGAGGTGCAGAAGTATAATATCATTCCGCTCGCCGTGGGCAGTTTGAAGATCTCGATCGTCGCGATTCTGGTCGCCGTGCCCCTGGCGGTGATCGCGGCGCTTTATCTTTCGCAAATGGCTCCGACGGCGGTCCGCGAGATCGTGAAGCCGGCCATCGAGATGCTGGCGGGCATTCCGACGGTGGTGCTGGGTTTCTTCGGCCTGATGATCATGGCCACGGTGATGCAGAACACGTTCGGCTATGAGTATCGCCTGAATGTGTTTGTGGCGGGAGTGGTCACGGCACTGGCGATCATCCCGATCGTGTTCACCGTTTCCGAGGACGCGCTGAGTGCGGTGCCGATCGCGCATCGGGACGCGGCTTACGCGATGGGTGCTTCACCCTGGTATGCTTCCATCTTCGTCGTGCTGCCCGCAGCGATGCCGGGTGTGGCGGCCGCGGTGTTGCTTGGTTTTGGCCGGGCCATCGGCGAGACGATGATCGCGTTGATGATCTCCGGCAATGCGTTCCTGATGGGACCGAGTTTTTTTGAACCGGGCCGCACGATTCCGGCCACGATCGGCTCGGAGCTGGCGGAGACGGCGTATCAGGGGCAGCACTACCGCATCCTCTTTCTCATCGGCACGCTGCTGTTCTGCTTCACCTTTGTGATGAACCTCATCGGCGACCAGATCATCCATCACCTGAAGGCGCGGCTGGAAGGTTCCGTGTCTCATGAGCATCACACGGTGGCGCAACCGGAAGCACCGAACGCAAATCTCAATCTTTGATCACTGACTGACGCAATGGACGCACTGGCTTATCTGCAAGAAGACCGCACGACGCGTGAACGCGCCGAGCATGGCTACATCTGGCTCATGTCCCTGGCGGCGCTGGCGATCGTGGGCATGGTGGTGTGGATCATCGGCGAGATCCTGCTCAAGGGGTATCACGGCCTGAATCCGGCATTCATCTTTGGCGGCATCGAGGCGGGCATGTTCTCGGTGGAGAAGTCGGGCGTGTTCCCGATGCTGTTTGGAACGGTGGCGCTGGTGATGATCATGACGGTGATGGTGGTGCCTTTCGGTGTCATCACCGCCGTGTATCTGCATGAGTATGCGGACCAGCAGGCGTGGTGGACGCGGACGATCCGCCTGGCGGTGAACAATCTTGCCGGTGTGCCGGCGATCGTGTTCGGGCTCTTCGGCCTGGGCTTCTTCGTCTATTTCATCGGCGGCGGTTTTGACCGGCTGATGAACCATCCCACGCCGGTGTGGGGCAAGCCGGCCTTGATCTGGGCTTCCTTCACGATGGCGGTGCTGACTTTGCCGGTGGTGGTGGTCTCGACGGAAGAAGCGCTTCGTGCTGTGCCGCAATCCATCCGTGATGCGAGCATGGGATTGGGCGCGGGCAAGCTGGAGACGTTATGGCGACTGGTCATCCCGCAGGCGATGCCGGGCATCTTGACGGGGGCCATCCTGGCGATCAGCCGGGGCGCGGGTGAGGTGGCGCCCATCATGTTCACGGGGGCGGCGTATCTGGCGCCGTTGCCGGATTCATTGAACGACCAGTTCATGGAGCTGGGTTACCACATCCTCATCCTCGCGACGCAGTCGCCCGATGTGGAGGCGACGAAGCCGCTGCTCTTTGCCACGGTGCTGGTGCTGATCGCACTGACCTGTGCCTTGAACTTGCTGGCCATCCTGGGCCGCGCTTATCTGCGGCGCAAATACCGTCAACTGCATCACTAAGATTTTAGGTTCTATGGCTTCTCCAACTCCTTCACGTCCCGCGATCAAAATCGCACCGACGGCGGTGGTGCCGGTCACTCCGGTTGAGCCGGAAGTGCCGGTCGCCGTGGTCACGGAAAATGAACTGGCTCCGGTTGCTATGCCGCTGGCGCAAGTGAGCGGTGGTAACAGCAACCGCCTGCGGCCCACGGTGGAGGTACACTCCGCCCATGCCTCAATGTCGGCCAAGCCGGAAGGGCCGAAAGCCGAGTGCGTGGACATAAAGAATCTCTCGCTGTACTACGGGCCGAACCAGGTGCTGCAGGACATCTCCTTTCCCATCAAAGAAAAGCGCGTGACGGCACTAATCGGGCCGTCGGGCTGCGGCAAGTCCACGTTGTTACGCTGCCTGAACCGGATGAACGACCAGATCCCGCGCTGCAAGGTGATCGGGCAGGTGACCTTCCATGGATTGAACATCTATGCGCCGAATGTGAATTCCACGCGTTTGCGCCGTTTCGTGGGCATGGTGTTCCAGCGTTCGAATCCGTTCCCGAAAAGCATTTTTGAGAATGTCGCCTTTGGCATCCGCCTGCACAAGCTGGCGCGGACGGAGGTGGAGATGAAGCTGATGGTGGAGGAGGCGCTCATGCGGGTGGGTCTCTGGGATGAGGTGAAGGACCGTCTGAACCAGAACGCGCTGAATCTCTCCGGCGGCCAGCAGCAACGCCTGTGCATCGCGCGCACGATCGCGGTGAAGCCCAAGGTGATCCTGATGGATGAACCGGCCTCCGCGCTCGATCCGCTGGCGACGGCGCGCATTGAGGAGCTGATCCGGGAATTGCAACGCGACTACACCATCGTGCTGGTGACACATAACCTGCAACAGGCGGGGCGTTGCTCGGATTACACGGCGTTCCTTTATCTGGGGAAGATGGTGGAGTATGACGAGACGGCCACGATGTTTTCACGACCAAGGCAGACGTTGACGGAGAATTATATCATGGGCCGGTTCGGTTGATCTTACCGGAACGGGGACATGGGGAGACACGAATCATGCAAACGAAATCCATACTGGCGCACGATCTGGTGGAGCACAGCACGGTGCTGGACGGGAACACCCGTGTCCGCGATCTGCTGGCATGGTTCAAGACGAATGCCAATGTGCATTACGTGGCGGTCACGGACCAAGGCGGTCTCGGCGGCATCGTGGGTCGTGACCAGCTCAATGCGCGGCTGGCGGACAAGTATGGCTGGTCGGTGCTGGCGGACCGGCCGCTGACGACGATCATGAATCCCGCGCCAGTGATCGTGGAGGGGAGCATGGAGCTGCACTCCATCACGCACTTCCTGCTGAACACGCCGGCGGATGGCAGTGATTTTTACCAGGACATGGTGATCCTGAAGGATGGCCAATTCATCGGCCTGGCTTCCGTGAAGCGGCTGCTCTACAAGCAGATGGAGCAGATCCAGGTGCAGATGGCGGCGATCGAGCGGCAGGCGGAAACGCTGGCGTTGAAGAACCAGGAGCTGGTCTCGACCAGCTTGAAGCTGCAAGACAACGAGCAGGAGCTGCGACAATTCTTCGAGACCTGTTCGGTGCCGTTGCTGGAACTGGACGGCAGCAATCATTTTGTGCAGGCGAACCGGCGTTTTCTGAGGTTGCTCGGCTACAAGGCGGAGGAGCTGGGGCCGGAGATCGCGGATACGGGCCTGGTGCGTGGCGGGGTGGCGGAGCTGCAGGCGGCGGTGATACGCAATGAACGCGCGATGGGCGAGAGCAAGTCCATCTACTTCATGGTTCTGCGGCACAAGAATGGATCGGAGATCGGTGTGGAGGCCTCGATGGATGTGGATGAGGTGCGGCGGCGGACGGTGTTGAGCGTGCTGCGGGTGGCGACGGAGGATGAGTTGCGCTTGCATCTGCGGCTGTTGCGCGAGGCGGAGGGCAAGGGTGCGCTGGCGCAGAACATCGTGAGTTCGATCATCGATCGCGGCAATGACACGACGCGGATGGTGAGGAAGGTGGAGTCCATGATCTCCGTGGCGGACAAGCTGGAGCACGCGGACCAGAGCAATACTTTCAACGGGGACATCGCGGATTTCAGTGTGACGGACCTGGCGCAGTTGCTGGTCATGGGGAGCAAGACGGGGCAATTGGGGATCCAGAGCGATGTGTTTTGGGGGATGGCGTATTTCGACCGGGGCCGCATAGTGCATGCGGAGACGGTGAACAAGAAGGGGGAGGCAGCGCTCTTCGCGATGGTGGGGGTGAAGAAGGGGACGTTTGTGTTCACTTATGACGAACGGGCACCGCAGGTGACGATCGATGAAGATCCCACGACGTTGCTCATCCGTGTGTGTTCCGGGGTGGATGAGGGCCGGGGAGATTCGAACACTTACCGTTTGGATACTGAATCCAACTCGCTGACGGCGGTGGGTTGAGCGGTTTGCTCCGGTGTCCCGGCTGTGGCGGTAAATTTCAGGCCGATGATGCCGGCGATGATGAGGGCGATGCTGAGGAGGCGCAGCCAATCTTTGGATTCATTAAAGAGGATGATGCCCGCGATGGCTCCACCGGCGGCGCCGATGCCGGTCCAGATGGCGTAGGCGGTGCCCATGGGGATGGTTTTGATGGCGAGGGAGACGACGAACATGCTGGCGATGAGGGCGAGCACGACGATGAGGCTGGGCCAGAAATTCCGGAAGCCGTTGGAGTATTTCATGGCGATCAACCAGACGATCTCAAGTGCCCCGCCGAGGAAAAGATAGAACCAAGCCATGGTAAAATAATTGTTATTCTTTGAAAAGAGGAAGGGAGTGTCGGTGGATAAGGGGGAAATTTCAAGGTATGGAAGGTGTGTGGGCGAAAAAAGGGGAGGAGAGGGTGTGTGAATACAATGTATTTACAAAAAGTTTTCCGGGCGCAGATGGGGTGAAACCCTAGGTATGAGGTTCATTTGGGCAAAGATTTGAGTTTGCGAGAAGTGATTGGGTGGGTGCTTGGTTCTTATGTATCTATTTGATTTTTAAGGTGTTAGGTATTTATTTTGAGGTGGAAAACGGGGTTTGGAAACTTGAGTAGATTGAATCCGGAGAAGTACGCAGAAATGTAACCTTAGGTGGTAAAAAAAGCCGTTGACTTGAAGGTGAATGTGAAGCAGACTGCACGCGCACACTAAATCAGGAAGTAAACTCTTAAATGAAAACTAAAGCTCTCCTTCTCGCAGGACTGGTTTCGCTGGCTGGCGTAGCCGCGACGCAGGCGCAGACGGTTTATTCCGTGAACGTAGTTGGGTTTGTCAATGTTGACGTTCCCGCTGGTGGTTTTGTGTTGGTTGGCAATCCGCTGAATACTTCGGGGAATACGCTGGATGCGATTTTGCCGAGTGTCCCTAATAACACAACGAAGGTATTCCGCTTTGATTCCGGTACGGGTGGTTACATTTTGCATACCAAGCGCAGCACGGGTTGGCAGCCCGATGGTGCTACTACAGTAGTGGCGCCCGGTGAAGGCTTCTTTGTGCAGAACACTGCAGCAAGTGCCATCACGCTGACCTTCACGGGTGAGCTTCTGCAAAGCAGTGGATCCACTCCGATCACTCGCAACATTCCGCAGGGGTTTTCTTTGCTCTCCAGCTTTATCCCGTCGTCTGGTTTGGTTCAGACACAGTTGGGCTTGCCGGCCCAGAACGGGGATCGCGTGTATAAGTTCGTCAACGGTGGTTACGAATTGTATACGCGCCGCACAAGTTCTTGGAGTTCTCCGGGTGAGCCGACGATGAATGTGGCTGAAGGTTTCTTCTACCAGAATAATTCAGGTTCAGCGCAAACTTGGCAGCGCGTGTTCAGCGTGACTGAATAATAATCATCAACCAAAGCTTCGTTTTATATGAAAAAATTTATTCAAGCTATCGCACTGGCAGTTTTGATGACGGCGTCATCTGCTTTCGCGCAGACTGGTCCGGTGTTGCTGAATAACTACGACAGCAACAATGCAATCTTTGCTCCGGGTGGCTCCTTGGCGTCCGGCAGTGTGTTTGTGCAGTTGTTTGCGGGCACGGATGCTGGCAATTTGGTATTGGTGAGTAACAGCGGCGGTCAAAACACGTTCTCCTTGTTGGAGCCGGGCTTTTTTGACAGCGGCTTTGGCTACACGGGCTTGCCGAACAATAGCAGCGGTTACTTCCGTTTAGTTGCTTGGAGTGGTGGCTCTACTTTTGACACAGCTCAAATCCGCGGCAGTGTGGATTGGACGCAGACTGTGGGCAACCAAAACCCTGGTAGCCCGTTGCTGCCGCCACCGACCTCGGCTGTTTTGAACAACCCTGTCTTGAACATGGCTGTTGTTCCCGAGCCGACGACAATCGCTCTTGGTGTGTTGGGTGGTTTGGGTTTGCTGGCCCGCCGCCGCAAGAATGCTTAAGAGTTAGTTACTTTAGTTAGTGTGCAAATTAAACCCCGGCTTCGGCCGGGGTTTTTGCTTTTCCGGATTTGCCTGAAACGGAAAAAGAAAAAGGGCTCAATCAATGGATGCCATTGATTGAGCCGAATTTGAAATCGCGCTGGCGATCGAAATCAAACTAGCCGGAGCGGCGGAGCCATTTCACCATTTCATTGGCGAAAGCAGGCAGGTCCTTTGGTGTGCGGCTAGAAATCAGATTGCCATCGACTACGGCGGCCTCATCCACCCAGATGGCGCCAGCATTAATCAAATCGTCTTTGATGCCAAGGGATCCAGTGGCTTTCTTACCTTTCAGGATTTTGGCGGAGATGGGAATCCAGCCGCCGTGGCAGATGAAGGCGACCAAGTTGCCGCGTTCATGAAAATCCTTCACCAGTGAAAGCACTTTGGGATCGCGACGCAACTTGTCTGGCATGAAGCCACCCGGAATCAGCAGGCCGCAGTAATCCATGGTGCGGATGCGGCTGATCTCAATTTCTGTTTCTGCGGGATAGCCGTGCTTGCCCTTGTAAACTTTGATCTCTTCGCCAGCGAGTTTGGTGTCGTAGCCGGCCTCTTCGAGGCGCAGTTTGGGATACCACAATTCCAAGTCCTCGTAGATATCGTCCACCAGAGCGAGCAGCTTCTTTTGCATAGGCCAATTTTTGCAAAGAGTGCCTGAACTCTATCTGCAAGGGAAGAAACAACTGAGCCTTTGACAGTTCATTTGCCTGGCGTCATCTTGAAAGCATGAGTTCGGAAATCATTTTTGAAGTCACAGAAGCGGAAGAGGGGGGGTATTGTGCTTCTGCATTGGGTTTCGGGATCAATACCCAGGGTGACACGTTGGAAGAACTCAGGACTATGGTTCGCGATGCTGTGGATTGCTATTTTGATGATGCGGAAAAAGCGCCCAAAGTCATCAGATTGCATTTTGTCCGTGATGAAGTTTTGAGTCGATGAAGACTCCAAGGGATTTAACAGGATTGGAGTTAGCCCGGGCCTTGGGCACCGCCGAAGCAGACAATACAGCCAGTTAAAGACGGGCACCCCTCACCCCGGCCCTCTCCCCTCCGAGGGGCGAGGGGGATGGAGCGTTGTCCTGCATCTCTTGTCTATCTGCTTTTCGAAGCAGTGTTTGGGCTGTTCCAAACATCATCAAATCAGCACGGCAGAATTGCTAGAGCGGTTGGATTTGTGACACCCTGTCCTCATGTCGCGTGAGTATGTGCTGAATCAGTTCCGGGCGCCGGTCAATCTGCAGATTGATTACGCGGCGGAATTGAATGAGCAGCAATACGCGGCGGTCACGGCTGCGCCCGGACCTTCACTGGTCATCGCCGGAGCGGGCTCGGGCAAGACACGCACGCTGACTTATCGAGTCGCGTTTCTTTTGGAGCAAGGCATCCCGGCGGATCGCATCCTGTTGCTCACGTTCACGAACAAAGCATCGAAGGAGATGATGCGGCGTGTGAATGATCTGCTGGGCTCGGAACTCAGTTCACTTTGGGGCGGGACGTTCCACTCGATAGGTCATCGCATCTTGCGGCGTAACGCGGAAAAGATCGGTTACCGCAAGGATTTCACGATCATGGATGCGGAGGATGCGAAGGATCTCATCGGTACGGTTCTCGGCGAATCTGACATCGATGTGAAGGAGACGCGTTTTCCGAAGGCGGACAATCTTGGCTCCATGTTCTCGATGGCGGTGAACACGCGCAAAAGCATCGGTGAAACGCTGAGCCAATATTACGAGCATTTCAGTCATCTCGCACCGCTCATCTCGGGATTGCAGGTGAAATATCAGGAACGCAAGCGCACGGCGAACATGATGGATTACGACGATCTGCTCGTGCTGTGGCTGAAGCTGCTGCAAGAGCATGAGGATGTGCGCACGCATTATCAGCGCCAGTTCCAGTTCATCTTGGTGGACGAGTATCAGGACACGAATCTGATCCAGGGCGAGATCATCGACGCGCTGGCTGGTCAGCATAAAAACGTGATGGCGGTGGGTGATGATTCGCAAAGCATCTATTCCTGGCGCGGTGCGAATTTCCGCAACATCCTGGATTTTCCAAAGCGTTATCCGGGGGCGAGTGTCTATAAGATCGAGGTGAATTACCGCAGCACGCCGGAGATCCTTCAACTAGCGAATGCTGCGATCAAGGCGAACACAGAACAATTTGAGAAGCAGCTCGAACCAGCGCGCAAATCCGGCATCAAGCCGGTGCTCGTGACCTGCGGTGATGCGAGTGAGCAGGCGCGATTCGTGGCGCAGCGTGCGCTCGAATTGCGCGAGGAAGGCGTGAGTCTGAAGGACATGTGCGTGCTGTATCGCTCGCACTTCCATGTGATGGAACTGCAGATGGAGCTGACGCAGCGGAACATCCCTTATAGCATCACGAGCGGTATCCGTTTCTTCGAGCAGGCGCACATCAAGGATGTCTCGTGCTGGTTGCGGCTCATCGCGAATCCGCAGGATGAGCTGGCTTTCAAACGGCTCGTGGTGTTCCTGCCGGGTGTGGGCGGCAAGGCGGCGGACAAGCTATGGCGTAATTTTCAGGCGAACTATCAGGCATTGTTGCCGGGCACGAAACTCCCGCTCGCCACAGCCTTGCAGCAGACGGCGAAAGATGTGCCGAAGAAAGGGGCGGTGGATTGGGTGCAGTTCGTCGCCACGGTTTCGCAGTTGGAGGTCGAGCCGATCCGCGAGCAGCCATCGAACATGATCCGGCTCGTGTTGCAGGCAGGCTATGAAGATCACTTGAAGCGTGAGTATGCGAACTTCAAGCAACGGCTGGAAGAGGTGGAGCAGTTCGCGACGTTCGCTTTGCAGTTCGAGAACACGACGGAATTTCTCTCGCAGCTTTCTTTGCTCACGAATGTGGAAGCGGAGAGCGCGAAAACGGATGATGACGATGAGGATCGTCTGAAGCTCTCGACCATTCATCAGGCGAAGGGATTGGAGTTCGATGTGGTGTTTCTGATCATGTTGTGCGATGGGCTTTTCCCGAGCGCGCGTTCGCTGGATCGGCCGGAGGCGGAGGAGGAAGAGCGTCGACTTTTCTATGTGGCAGTGACGCGGGCGAAGAATGAACTGTACTTGAGTTATCCGCTCATCCGCATGGCGCAGGGGTATGGGGAATCGATGCAGCAGCCGTCACGGTTTTTGAATGAGTTGCCGAAGGAGTTGCGTGATGAGTGGACGCTGCGGTCGTATAGCAGTTATTATTGAGGGGGAAATTTTTAGCCACAGATCAAACACAGACGGAACACGGATGCAGGCAGGTTGCACCGGCGGGCTTATTTGGGAAAAGGTGATGGGTCTTATAGGGCTGATTCTTTGACCTAGTAAATTTTCGATGAGGTCGGCGAAGGTGGATTTGGATGAAAAAGCGGAAATCTTGGATTGGAATTATCTCTGTTTGAATGGGTTGGGAGAAATGTCGCTGTGGGATAACAGATTACGGTGGTTTGAGTAGTTGAGAAGGTGGATAGTGGGATTGCTGACAACTCGTTGTCGGTAAAGGACGGGTGAGAACGGAGGTTGGGCTCGATCAGAGCGACAGGCAGCTTCCGGAGAAATCCCAGAGTCATCAACACAGGATGGAGCATTGTGTATGCGTGTGAAGTTGTGTGCCTGCGTTGGCGGGGAGGTGACGAGTCCTTATGGAATCATCAGGGCCGAAGTTTGGCTTCCTAAATAGGGAAGTGAGAGGTGTAGTGCCTCCTCTCCCCGTGCCCTCTCCTCCAGCTACTGCTGGAGGAGAGGGTGATGGGAGCGATGGGCTTCGGCGGTGGTGGGGTGTGGTTATCACGGTGCCTTGACGAAAAGAGTTAGGGCTCGTCGGGAGCCTCGCCCTACCGGGCTAGTAGGATCTGTGGGTGTATCGGGCGTGTGGATTGGGGCTCGTAAGCTGGAGGGGGAAAGGGACGTCGGTCGAGAATGGGACCGGGGAATCCTGAAGTCGGACTAAAGTCCGACTATCGTACTCACTGCGGAACCAGCCGGGCCTTGACCACGTGCGAGGGGCGAAATGCGAAGGTCGAAGATTGGCTTTCGAGAGGTTTGACCGATCAATTGACTTCTTTGATTAGGAGGGTTGGTCGCGATACGGCACAGGGGTCGGGTAGTTTCATTGCTCTTTGACATAGTTCCCCAGTGGGGAAATGCGAGGTGAGAAGTGCGAGGTCCGAATCGGGAAATCGCAGTTCGGTAGCTTTGGGCATTTTCCTAGCTGATGGTCGTGGAAGACTTCGAGGCGTCAAGCCGCCTTGGGCGGAAAGCGGAGTCAAGCCTCCGCACTCCAAAGTCGTGGTTCGAGGACGACGACGAGGACGAAGGACGAGCACGATTGATTGGCGTTGGGGTTGCCGGCGAGGATTGGATTCGGGAGGTGTGGACTAGTTGCTAGAGTGCCGCAGAGCAGGATGCAACTGAGAAGAGGGAACACTGAACGGACGAGATGGGAAGGCGACTCACAGGGAATGTAGAATTAAGAATGGTGAATGAAGAAAAGGGGAGTTGGAAAAAGCCAAAGGGCTGCTGAAGTTTTTTCAGCAGCCCAGAATTTCGATAGTTTGTACTAACTGATGGTGGTGGCGACAGCTTACAGATCTAGCGGGCCAGCCATGCTGTCGCCGTCCATCTCGTAGATACCGACGAGGTAGCCGTTCTCGCGGATCTCGCCGACTTTCAGAGTGCCGTAGATGGTCACGGCCTGGTCCATGATGGGCTTCACGCCTTTGCTGGTCATCTTGACGCTGACCCATTCGTTGATCTTGGGCACAGCACCGTAGCAGCACATGGATTGATCACGCATCACGAGGAGTTCGGTGATGAGGCCGCCTTCGACTTTCAGAGGCAGCATGAAACCTTTGAGGGCGATGCGCTGGTTGTTCAGCGATCGCACGGGTTTTGGGATCTGGTCTTTCGGGGTTTCCGCAGTAGCGGTTTTGTTCGTGCTGCTTTCATCGGGCATCGCGTATTCGAAGCCGGAGAGGTAATCGAATCCGACGGTGAAATACTGGCGGCCTTCGCCGACGGTGATTTTCTCCAACTTGGAGATATCCAGGTTGGCGGCGGAGTTGGTCGATACCGCGGGGACAGCGTTGGTGTTGGCAGCAGTGGTCGCCGGATTGGCGTTGGCAGCGACGGCATTGGTCGGAGCAACTGGTGCCACGGGGTCACTGATCTTGGTGCCGCGAATCTCTGTGGCCGGTTGTGTGACGGGGGCAGCGACGGGAGACTGACGCACTTTGAAGCCCCACATCATGAAACCGGCTGCCGAGCCGAGCACGATCAGGCACAGTACGACGAGGAGGGCGTTGCCGCGTGGTTGATTGGCCATTCGCATATCAAATCAATTCAAGTTGTGCGCGCTCAGTTTCCTTTGGGGAAATTGAAAGCGACACCACTAAATACCTTACCCTTGATGTCGAGCTGCTTCAAGGTGCCATCGAAGGTGTCGGTGGTCTTGAGCCAGTCGGCTTCCGCCTCGAAGAGCGAGGTGTTGCCGACGGTCTCGCCGGTGGCGGTGTTGGCGACGGCTTTGAAGGTGAGGGTCTTTTCTTCGCCACCGACTTTGGCGGTGACATCGAAGGACTCGGCCTTCACGCGCGAATAACCGCTCATGTGAGGCGCGAGGATCCAGGCCTTCATCTTGCCAGTGGCAGCATCGCGCAGGAATTCGATGTGGGCTTCTTCATCGCCGAGCGTGATGCCGGTGCCGCCATTAGGCGGATCGTGGTGATGATGATGGGCCTTATCACCGTGGGCGTGATCGTGGCCGTCATCCTTTTTATCGCCGCCTTTGCAGGCGCTCAGGGAAATGAGGACGCAGACGCCGAGAAGCGTCGCCAGCAGATTGCAGAACGTCTTTTTCATTTTCAAATCAATAGCTTACGAGACGGGAACGAGATTGTCGGCAACATTCGTGCGATAGGCTTTCAAGGCCGGAACGACACCGCACAAGGCGCTGAGGACGATGAGGCCCAAGGGTGCCCCGATCATCATGGGGTTAAACGCGGTAGCGTCGAGCACCACACCAGTCTGGGCGCGGATGACTTGGGCCGCGGCCAAGGTGATAACCCCATACACCGCGAGGCCCGCAACGGCTCCGATGGCTCCGATACTCGCGGCTTCCAACACGACGGCGCTGAAGATCGTGCCTTTCCGAGCGCCCAAGGCGCGCAGGATGGCGATGTCACGACGGCGCTCGTTCATGGAATTGTAGATGCTCGCGAGCACAGAACCGGCGGCAACGACAGCGACGAGAACTGCAACAGCGGCGAGCACGCGATCAAACCACGCGATCTTGTTGAAGAGCTGCGCTACGATCATGGCGATGGGCCAGGCGAAGGTGAGCTTGTCACCTTGCTTGTTATACATCTGTTCGAGTTGCCGGCCGATGAGCGGGCTGCCGGCCTTGAACTTGATGAGCACGGCGCTGAGTTGATCGGCAGACGCGGCGGTGTGACCGCTCATCTTCTGCAGACCGGCGAGGGGAATCCAGATGACGCGATCAGCGGGTGTATTGGACGGCTCCATGATGCCGACGACCACATACGTTTCCGCATGTTGATCGTTCTCGTTGAAGATGAGGCCGTGGTAAGGCTGGAATTTATCACCGTATTTCAAGCCAAGCTGTTCGGCGACGTAACTGCCGACGACGGCTTCGCGATACTCCTGATCGAAGATGCGTCCGCCACTACGAACAGTGAATTTCCTGCCGGGGACGTATTCCACATCACTGAAGAGGTTCGTGGTGGTGCCGACGAGACGGTATCCGTGGTAGTTATCACCGACGGCGATGGGAATGGCGGCCTGGATGTTCGGGTTCTTCTTGATCGTCTCGTAATGCTCCCATGCGATATTGCCCGGAGATTCTTCGAGATGGAAAATGGAGTTGAGGACGAGTTGGAGCTTGCTGCCGCGTGCGCCGAGGACGGCATCGAAGCCGCAGTTCACGCTGGTGAAAGCGTTGTTGGACTGCACTTTGATCGTCCAGACGGACATCAGCAGGCCAGTCGCAAGCGCGATAGAGAGCGCAGTGATGAAGGTGGAGAGCGCGTGCTGGCGCAAGCTGCGCCGGATGATGAGCCACAAGGTCATGATACCACCTCCTGCACGGCAGCGCGGTTGATCTCGGTGAGCTTGCGGGCGACTTCAAACTGCGCGAGCACATGGGGATCGTGGCTTACGAGCAAGAGAGCGGCGCTGTTCTCGCCGCAAGCTTCGCGGATGAGTGCGAGGGCTTCGCGGGCGTTCTTGCCATCGAGATTGCCCGTGGGCTCATCGGCGAGGACGAGCTTGGGGCGATTCGCCAAGGCACGGGCAACGGCGACACGTTGCTGCTGACCGGTGGAGAGCTGGCGCGGATAGTGATCGAGGCGGTTGCCGAGGCCCACGCGCTTGAGCAGTTCGGTGGCGTGAGCGCGATCCGCTCCAGGGCCGAAAGACATGCCGAGCAGGACATTCTCCAAACAGGTGAAGCCTTGGAGGAGATTAAAGGTCTGAAAGATGTAACCGATGCTCGTAGCGCGTAGGCGGTCGCGAGCGCTCTCGCCAAGCGTGGACATCTCGGTGCCCGCCAGCTTGATGCTGCCGGAATCGGGCTTCAGAATACCCGCGATGAGGTTGAGGAACGTGGTCTTGCCGGAACCGCTTTCGCCGGCGAGGGCTTCTTGCACCTTCGGTTCCAGCGCGAAGGCAGGCACATGCACCACGAGATGCGTGCCGCCATCGGGCGTGGCGTAGGCTTTCTTCAGGTCTTTTATTTCCAGCAACGGCATGAGATTCAGGTGCGTTGTATCATCGCCCAAGAAGCTTTAGAAGCAAATGAATGGCAATGACTTGAATTGGACGGCTCAAGCTTGTTTTTGTTCAGAATTTTCCCTTACTTGGAAACATGAGTTCTCCGCGCAAACAGGTCGTCGTCATCGGCAGTGCGAATATGGATCTGGTCACGCGGGTGAGGGAGTTTCCGCGACCGGGTGAAACGATAGCGGGTTCGGCCTTGGAACAGCATCCGGGTGGGAAAGGCGCGAATCAGGCGGTGGCGGCGGCAAGGGCGGGTGCGAAGGTGAGTTTCATCGGGAATATCGGGCGGGGGGCGATTGGTGATGCGCTGGTGGCTGGGTTGAAGAAGGAACGGATTGATCTGATGCATCTGGAGCGCAGCCGAGAATTGCCCGCGGGAACGGCGGTCATCCTTCTGAACCAGCGCGGCGAGAATCAGATCGTGGTGACACGCAGCTCCAATGACTTGGTGAGTGTAGACCAAGTGCACGAGGCAAAGAAAACGATTCAGCAAGCGGGGATGGTACTGTTGCAGTTGGAAGTTCCCTTGGCCGCAGTTCGTGAAGCGGTGGCCATTGCCCACAAGAGTGGCGTTCCAGTGATGCTGAATCCGGCTCCCATTGCTGAAGCATTACCGGAAGTCTTGCTGGAAAAAGTCGATTGGCTCACGCCGAATGAGCGTGAACTGACGGTGTTGGCGAAAACGAAGGTGAGCACGAAAGCAGAGATCGAAACAGCAGCGCGAAAACTTTTACGTACCGGCGTGAAGAACGTTGTAGTGACGTGTGGAGCGAGAGGAGCGTGCTGGGTTTCACTCACGGGCACGCAATGGATTCCTGCGAAGAGGGTGAAAGCAGTGGATACGGTAGGAGCAGGGGATTGCTTCTCAGGCACGCTGGCGGCAGCTTTAGTCCATGGGGATGAACCCGCTGGAGCGATCCGTTATGCAGTGGACGCGGCTACCGTAAAGGTGACCCAAAAGGGAGCGCGAGGGTAAGCTTTCTAGCCTGTACGGAGAATATTCCCTGAATACTTTCAGAAGTTTTTTCTGCCTCAGACCGAGACACTTTAAAGGTCCGTAACTTGTTGGTTTGCATGCGCAAGGACGACCTGGGTGCCCCATTTTAAATCGCAAGTAGGAGCCAGTAATTGCAGTGTCACGGGCAATTACTGCTACAGTCAGATTTCTAATCTGCCGATGGGCTTGTTGAACCGTGTCCCCGGTTCGTTAAAGCCAAAATCGGTATGAAACTTGGAAATAAGATAACGGTTGCTGCGATAATTGCAGTGACACTGGCAGTCGCCACCGGCCTGTTGGTCCAACGTCACATCATCCACCAGCAAGGTGTGGATTTGACTCGTGACACGATGCGAGCAGCCGTAGTGGAAGCCGAGAATGTGCGGGAAAGCATTGCCCGTCTGGGACGCAGCGGTGCCTTTGATACGCAGAAGCTCATCGCCGAATACAAGGAAACCAAGGACCTGCGCGGTTCAGCCATCTATCGCACCATACCTGTGGTGGCGGCGTGGGAGGCCATCGATGAAGTGGCCAAGAAGGAGAATTTTGAGTTTCGTGTGCCCAAGCACGATGCGCGTAACCCCAAGAATACTCCGACGCCTGAAGAGGAGGCTATCCTCAGGATACTTGAGAAGGGTGATGTCGAAGAATATTTCATCGAAGACAAGGCCAATAACAAGCTGGTGTTCGCCCGGCCCATCAAGCTCTCGAACGATTGCCTCGCCTGCCACGGTGATCCTGCCAAAAGCAAGACTGGTGACGGGAAAGACATTTTGGGTTTTCCGATGGAAAATTGGAAAGCGGGCGAGGTGCACGGGGCGTTCGTCCTCAAGGCTGACATGGAGCGCGTGGACAAAGTCGTGATGGCAGGCATGATGGACACTTTCCTTTTTATCATTCCTTTGACCGTAATAATTGCGATCGCCTTCGCCTGGTTGAATCGCCGGATGATCGTCCGACCCATGACTGCCGCGATTGATGGCATCAATGTAGCGAGCGAGGAAACTGCTGCCGCTTCGCATCAGATCGCCCTGGCCAGCCAGAATCTGGCGGAAGGCGCGAGCGAGCAAGCGGCGAGTCTGGAAGAAACCGGTGCGAGCCTGGAGGAAATGTCTTCCATGACACGACGCAATGCAGAACATGCGACGAAGGCCAAGGAACTGGCCAGCCAGACGCGTGAAGTGGCGGAGATAGGTGCCAAGGACATGACGCAGATGACGGAAGCGATGAACGCGATCCGTGGTGCGTCTGATAACATCAGCGCCATCATCAAGACCATCGATGAGATCGCTTTCCAGACCAATATCCTTGCTCTGAACGCAGCGGTGGAAGCCGCACGTGCGGGTGAAGCAGGCATGGGATTCGCCGTGGTCGCCGATGAAGTGCGCAACCTTGCCCAACGTAGTGCGGTGGCCGCCCGGGAGAGCAGCGCCAAAATCGCCGATGCCGTGCAGAAGAGCCAGCAAGGTTCGGAACTCAGTTTGAAGGTCTCCGGGAGTCTGGGGCAGATCGTGACGCGTGTCCGCCAGATGGACGAACTGGTGGCCGAGATCGCGAGCGCCTCACGCGAGCAGAGCACAGGCATCGGCCAGATCAATGATGCCGTCACCCAGATGGATAAAGTCACGCAAGGCAACGCTGCCAATGCCGAGGAAAGCGCCGCGGCGTCGGAAGAATTGCAAGCGCAAGCCGGGGCATTGAAAGATTCGATCAAGCAACTCGTGGGGATGATGGAAGGTGTGAAGGCAGACGTGGCTGAATCTGAGAGGATCGAAATAACCGACACCCATAAGCCGATGAGTTCCAAATCACGTGCGAAGGTAGTGGTGGAAAAAGCGGCTGGAACGAAAATCATCAGCCCTTTAAACGCGCCCAAGCGGAATAATCTTCCGGCCACGAATGGCAATGGTCACGGTCATCATGGAGTGGATGATAGTTTTAAGGACTTCTGAGGTGGAGTGGGATTTCCTCCGGGAACGTAGTGACGGCTTCATCGAAGGATGAGGCCGTTTTCTGTTCCATCAATCATCAGACCACGGATTGTCTTTCCGCAGAAAGCCGCTTTCCTCTAGCGCCTGTGCACGATCCAGATTGAATTGAAACCGCCGCACCCATGCGGTCTTGAGATTCACCTGGCCGAAGTTCCGGTTCTTGCCGGACACGGAGCCTTTGCTCCATTGATCGATGGTAAAGGTCACGCTGCCGCCGCCGGCAAAAATGGCACGCACTTCGCCGGAAACCACATTTGTCATTGGTTTGCCGGGGCGCATATAGATGTCCGTGATGCGTTCCACCGGTACCTTGAGCGTGGCGAATTCAGTTTGCAGATTCGCGCGACCTGCTTCCACGCTCAGCAGTTTGCCTTCGGCCTGATCGTTGTTGGCCAGATACAATACCTGTATGCCGTCCGGCTTGGCCTCCGGCAGTTGCGAATCATCGCGGCCATCCCATTCCGAGATGCGCACGTTGCTCAGTTTCATCATCGGCCCCATGCGCTGGGAGAAGAAGCAAATGCCTGTGCCCTTTGCCACAAAACCACCCTGGTCGCGCCATTGCGTGATGAATTGACCATCCACATACAACGCCACCGTGGCTGTTTCACGGTTCACGCGTAACTCCATCCGCACGGAATTTTTTTCGCGCATCGCCGGCACTTGCGCCTGGCCGATGTGCGTGGTCCCCACACCCGTTTGCACCCGCTGGATGTTCACGTATCCTGGCCCGATGTAGAACATGTAGGACGATGCTCCGAAATCGAACCGTTCAACGGATTCTGTGTAGATCGCCATGGCCACACTGAGCTGCCCCGTCCACGCCATGTCAAAGGCGATCCGCGCTTTCCCGGGTAACTTCATATCACGCCCCAATGACCCGACGGCAGTGGAGTAAAACGCGCCATCCTCAAAACGCCAGACATCCTTGCCCGGTGAGATCGCCCATCCATCTGGTGTGGACGGTCCCTCATAAGACGCTGTGAATCCCTTCCACAAAAACCGGAGCGACTGCACCGAAGAACGCGGTGCTTTCAAAATCCCGGCGAAAGCCGTGTCTAACACCACAGTGTCCGCGCTCATGCTGATCAGGTTGCCGAACACTTCGTCGCCGTTATCGAACATCAACCGGCATGTCATATTGCCACCAGCAGGAGGTTTCTCGGCTTTGCCGAAACGGATCTGGCGCAAGTTATCCGGCTTCAACTGCAATGGCGCATTCGCCGCCGGATGCTTCCAGTTCACTGTCTTGCCCGGCTCCATCGTGTCCATCTCGCCGTGCAGGATCGAGCCATCAAGCAGTTGCAGGATATCGTCCGCCTTTGCAGTCCTGTTGGTAAGCAACAAACAGAGCGTGGCCAGCAACGCAAGCGGTCTAAATAAGTTGTTTCTTTCACCGCTCATAGATCGGCAGATAACGATAGTTCAATGCCAGCGAAAGCAAAGAGGCCGCAGTGGTGAAAGTCGTGCCAAACTGGCCGTTCCAGCTTCCGTCCTCATTCTGGGTTGCTCCCAGTGTCTTGATGTTCTTGCGATTCCACGCGTCCCACTCCGTTGGCGAGGCATGAAAAAATGCCTGCGATGCATAGTAGAGATAGTAGTGGTGATAGTGCGCTTCACCCGGAGCCGTTTTTAAGAAAGTGTAGGCTTGTTGATAGACGGGCGAGTTCTTCGATTTCGAGAGCGAGAACACAAGACAACCGATCGCCGTGCGCGCACCGTTCGGGCCGACTGCCGATGTGTAGCCAAAGCCGCCTTCCGGTGTCTGGCACTTCTTGAAATAATCGAGCGCTTTCTGGATCGCCTCTTCCGGCACTGACATACCAGCATTACGCGCGGCGAAAAGGGCGACTACCTGCGCACCGCTCACCGTCGTATCCGCATCCAAGCTCTCCGGTGAATAACGCCAGGCACCAAAGCTGTTCGCCTTTTGGGAGGAGATGATTAGGTTGATCGCCTTCTGCATGGCTGGCCCGAGACGATCATCTTCCACCACCCCGTAAGCTTCTGCGAGAGCGAGCGTGGCAAAACCATGATTATACATCGAGCGACCGATGTAGCCCGTGTCCTTGTTCATCTGGCTGAGGATGAAATCCAATCCTTTACGGATGGCGACACTGTAGGGGCCTACATTCGGATCATCGCCATGCGCGAGCATCGCCACCACCGCCAGGCCACACACACCCGGTTCGCCACCGTAAGGTTGATCAGCCCAACGTCCCTCAGGAGCTTGATTCTTCAAAAGATACTGAAGCCCTTTCACATAGATGCCATCCACTTCCGTGGAAGCCAGATCGGTGCGCTCCATGAATAACTGCTGTGCATGAATGTGCGGAGCCGCTAACAGCGCGACCAACAGCAAAAGCGTATGTAACGGTTTAATCATCGAGCTTCTCAATCGCTTTGAAATAACTCTCCAGCGCATCGCGGAACTCAACCGGCACGGGTTGCGTTGTGCCCGTGGTGCGCCCAGTCGTGCGTGCATTATCCCGATTTCCACGCCCGTCTCCTGTGGCGGCCTGATTGGCGCGATCTGTGTCGCCGCCGTTCTGGTTCATGCCAGGATTCATGCCCTGTTGTGTACCTGTCATCGGGGCTTGAGGCTGTGCCGCCATCTGCATGAGGAAGGCCATCTCCTGTTCCGCCTGCGATGGGCTGCTGCTCTGATTCTGTTTTTTCTGTTGTTCATTCAGCAGATTGATCATGTCAGAGAGGTTCTCCACCACTTTCAGCTCACTGTCTTGCGCCAGCATGTCCGTCCTCGGTTTGCCCAGCACCCCTTCAGTATCGCGCATGGATTGGAAGGTGTCTTCCAAAGGTTTGTCGAGCTCAGGCGTATCGTTCTCGAACTGAATGTCTAAAATCTGCCTGCGAGAAAGGAACTGTGATTCCGCGAGCTTCTTTGCGTTCTGCGCATAATGCGGGTCTGTGTCTTTCCGCTGTTCCAGAAGTTTCGTGCGGTCTATCAAGCCGTACTGCGCTTCTCGCATCCGCAAAAAGCTCATGAGCAGCTTGATCAAGTTATCCTGTGGCGTTTGCCCGCTGCCTTGTCCTTCACCACCGCCATCGGATTTGGAATCTTTCTTGGGCTCCAGCTTGTCCGCCCAATCATTGAACTGCTTCGTCCATATGCCGAGGTTTTGCAGGGATTGCATGGAGACATTCGCCAGCATGGTCTGTCGCAGCTTGTCGAGTTGCGGGATCGTCTCCTGGTCCTTCATATCCTTGCTCACCTCGCCGTAGACCGCTTTTTGTGTGCGCTCGAAGAAACGTCCCATCTCATCCTGCACCGTCTGCGCATCTTTCTTCGCCTTTGCTTGTGAAATGGAAAGATCGTTGATGGTGCTTAGATAACGGCTAGGCAATTCATTGGGGAGCAAACCGATCGTGTCTGGCACAATGGTCTGCAGATACTCCGAGATCTTCTGCTCATCCTTGGAGATCTGCCGCATACGCTGCGCAAGCGTCTGTGCCTGCAAACGGTCCAGCCCTTGATTCACATTCTGCTGCATCTTTTCCAAGGCGCGTGCCGCTTCTTCTTCGGAGGTTTGCGCCTTGGCCAATTGATCTTTGCGTTCACCGGCATTCTGCTGCGCCTGTTGCAAGGAGTTCGCCGCATCCTTCATCTCCTTTTTGGAAAGCTGCTGCATGGATTGCAACGTCTTTGCCCAATCACGCAACGTCTCTTCGTTGAATGTCGGATTGCGCAGCGCTTCGCGCAATGTCTCCGTACCAGCGCGAGCGGCATCCTGCAACTGTCGTGCCACCGCTTCCTGTTGCTTGGCCAGTTCATCCGCCTTCGCCGCCGCGGCTTCAGTATTCAGCTTCTCATCGGATTGCTGTTTAAGATCGCGCGTGGCATTGGCAATCGCTTCTTCCTTACGCGTCACTTCCTCCAGCTTGGCGAACATCTGCTCGAACTGTTGCCGGATCATCTCCGCGTGTTTCACATGGCCGATGACATGCACGCGGAAACGGGCCGTCTCGGAAGCCACGCGATTCGGCAGGAAATCCGTGGCCAGTGCCCTGACTTCAACAGTGGTATCAGCGGGCACATTCAAAACCGAAGGGCTGAAAACAAAAGTCTCACCGAACTGACGCGTGATGGTGTTCGTGGTCTGGCGACGAAGTAATTGGTTGCCGGGCGAATTTGTGATCGCGGGGCCGGAGACTTGTTCCCAAGCAAGAGTGAGGTCACGCACGCCAAAGTCATCGCGTGACTGTGTGTTGATGCGTAACACCTCATCTTCGAGAATAACCACATCCATCGCTAAGTCTGCGAGTTCCACTGTCGGAGCAGCATCGATTGTGGCTTCGATGCCAAGCAACCACGGAGCGCGATTGGTCAGGCCCAGATCGTCCGTCCAGCCGAACGTGGCGCGTTGAGCATCCGCTAGGTTCAGTGGAGCGCTGACGAACTGGCTGCCCTTCACTTCGAGCGCGATGGGCTTGTGGCGATCCAGTTGCACCCAAGCCTGTTTGAGACTGCGGCTCGCATTCCCCGTAAGAACGACTTTCGTTTCCGTGAGCACTCGCAGCTTGCCGCTCATCGCGGATTCTTCGAGCGGCGGTTGTTGCAGATAGGCAGGCAGATCGATTCTCGCGGTGAGTTGGCGCAAAGCCGGGCGATGTTCCGGACGGATACGCAAGGTGCTAGTGGCATCGCCTACTTTTAGCTTCAAATCCGTAGCCACAGTTTGCGGTGGAAGATCAAATTTCACCGTGTCTGCTTCAACGGCAGCCTTCGACTCATGTTGTCCAATGCTCGCGAACGCTTCCTGCGGGCGCCAAAAGGATTGATACGCGACCCGTGCTTCGAAGCGGAATGCTTCACCGTGCGGCACCACGATCTCTTCCGGCACGTCATTCCATTTCACGAACGTGTAACGCGGCGCTTCCGAAGCAGGCATGAACCAGCGTTTTAGGGAATTGCCCACCGCCATCGGCGCGATGAGCGCGAGCAGCACAATGATGGAAGCTGCGATGCCTGCGCCCATCACCAGCTTGCGGGCTGGGCGGAAATCCACCGCTTCCGTGAAGTCCATCTTCGCTGCATCTTCCGTCACCTGACGGATGGCCGCACGACACAAGGCGGCGGACATGCCCTCTGGCAATTCCGTCTGCTCGGCGAGTTCCACCACACCCAAGAGCCGGTCACCCAACCGCCGATGGTGCTTCTGCACGATCTTGGAGAAAGCACGCAGATCGCGTCGCCGCCAATACCAGAGCGACCACCAACGCTGCACGAGCCAGCCACCCAAGCCGATGCCACCCAACGTCAGCACCAGTCGTATGGCGCGGGGCGTATCCCAGATGCGATCCGAGATGAACAACACCAGCATGGAAACCAGCAAAGTCACGCCAGCCGCCGCGAGAGCGACCGTTGTTTCCTTACGCCAAAGCGCCCGCTCCAGCGTCGCGAATTGCGCGCGCAGGGAATCAGGCAGATTTGTCGGTTTTGATTCCATCTGTGTGACTCTTTATACCATGCCCGCGAGTTTACGGGCCGTCCAATAAATCCCGAGCAGGAGCAGGATGAATCCACCCCATAGCGGCTCCGCCCAAAGGCGCGTCCGCCGTTCCAACGGCTTCGGTTCTGGCAACAACGAGATCTGCTGTACCAAGGTCTCCAGTTCATTCACCGAGACATTGATGCCTTGGGTCAACGCGGCCAGTTCGCGCAAGACACGCGCATTCGCGGGCTGCCCCAGTTTCTCACGCTCAGGACGTTTGACGGCAATGGTCGTCGTCAGCTCCCGGCCATGTTCGGGTGAATTGATCTGCAACTTATAGTTCCCGCCCTCCGTCGGACGATAGCTGCCTTTGAATACGCCCCAGCCGCCGTCCACAGCGGCAAACGAAAGTCGTTCGCTCCGTCCTGAAGGCGTGGTGACCGTGGCGACTACGGAACCTTTCTCCGCCGGGAAACCTTCGCGATTCAATATGCTGGCTTGGAAGAAAACCGTTTCACCTACGCCGGGTGCTTCCGGGCTGTAGGTCAGTCGCACGCCTTCCTTCTCGGAGAGATGCCGCTGATGCGCCATCCAGCGCACCACACCGCTCCAGAAGCGGTAGTGATAGCGATCTTCCACGCCGCGCCGCCAGCGCCACGCACTGTCCGTGCCCATGAAGAGGACCTTGCCGCTGCCGTAAGGCCGGGTGACTACGATGGGCACGCGTCCCCATTTGTTCCGCAGCGAAGAATGCACTGCGAGCACCTCCGCCCCCGGACGGCTCTTCTCAATGGCCGCGCTCCAGAAGAAGCCAGGGAGATTTTTCCACACGAACGCATTGCGTGAATCATCCGCCTCGAAGCGCATCAGGAAATGGTCCGTGCCATCGTTCGATAATTGAAAGTTCGCTTCATTCTGCAAAGCGATACCGTTCGGTTTGGTGATATCCCAGACCACCGGCATCAAATCCTCCACCGGCGATTTGACCAAAGAAAGCTGTCGTCCACGCCGTCCCGGCAAGAACACCAGCCCGCTCGATTGTTGCTCCACCAAGCCGCGCAAGAGTTCCAAGTCGGACTCCTTCAACTCACCCTCACCCACGCCGACATCGCCCAGAAATACGACGTCATATTTCGCAAGCTGTTCCTTCGTGCCAGGGAAGGAAGGCAGGTAATCATTCCCACCGCCCATGCCGATGTCGGGATGGAACAGCACGCAACTTAACTCCACACCGGGATCCCGCGCGAGGGCGTTACGCAAATAGCGATACTCCCAGCGCGGTTGTGAATCTACGACGAGCACTTTCAACGATTCCGAACGCACGGCGATGCGGATGCTTTGCTCATTGTTCTTCGGCAACGCCTCATCTGCTTCCACCGGCACTTGCAGCTTCAACGAAAAATCTCCGATGATACGTGGTGACCAGATGATGCTATCCTGCAAATCACCAAGAGCAGGAATCGTGATGGGCCGTTTGATCTCATCGCCATTTTCCTCACGCAGGACCAAAGTCGTTTTCACTTCACGCGGCAAATGGCTCTTGATGCGGAAGGGAATGGAAATTTGTTCACCCACAAGCCCATAAGCAGGCGGTTTCACTTGTTCCAGCACGAGGTCGGGCAAGGGCGTATCACGACCCACGGTGACGGAGAAAACGGGGACGCCTTGTTCGCGATAGCGCGCGGCAGCGGTGAGCGGAGATTTGCCAGCGGTCCAATCACCATCGGTAAGCAGGATGACGGTCTTGAGATTTTTCCGCTGATTGATCGTGCCTTCCAGAGCGGCGTTCAGGTCTGTGCCGGGATCAGCAGCGTTGGCATCGGCTGGTGGAGCGGCAAATGCTTCAAATGACACACGCGCATCTTTCTCCAATGGCTTCCAAAACTCGCGCTTCTGCTGGGCTTCCAGCCAGTCGCGGCGGGTGAGGACGTTGGTGCCTTGCTGCAGATCGCGCGTCTCCATGCTCGCGGATGCATCCGCCATGATGACGATTTCAGGTGTCTCGGTGCGCTCGATGCGTTGCACGCGCTCCGGCTTCATCAAGGTGATGAGCAGCAGCGTGATGATGACAAAGCGCAAGCTTTCCAGCCAGAAGGTTGGCCCGTGACCGGGACGCCGCCGCCAATGGATGAAACCAAAAGCGCCAGCAGCCAACCATGCCACCAAGCCCAGCAGCATCCACGGACCTGAAACTGTGAATGACCAGTCAGTCATCAGGAAACCACCTCCGCAGATGTATTACGTTGAGGTTTCACTGACTTGCCCGTAAGCGTGTCGGTCTTCACCGTCTTCGTGGGCAATACGAGGAAGCTCTCGATGAGCAGGAATAGCAACATGGCTGTGACGAAGAGACGCCAGACTTCACCTTGTAAACGATCTTCACCTTGGCCGGTTTCCTCGAACCATTGCAGATTGATACCCGACAATGCGCCAGTGACTTCTTCACGCGTAGCGGCTTCCGTCGAATCTTCGCCACTAGCACGGTTCATCGCGGTGAGGCGTTCACCTGCGCGATAGATACCCGCTTCCAGTTGTGGATTTGCGCCACCACCTTCGACCGGTTGCCACGGCAGCGCTTGATCTACCGCTGTAAGATCCCCGCACTGCATCAAGCTCGCTTGCGTGAGGCGACGGCTGCCGCTCTGCAAGAGACGTTGCGTGACGGGCACCAGCACGGGGCCGCTGCCGAGCGTGGACCAATCACGCAAGGGCAGTGACGCGAGGAAATAGACCTGACCGCGACCAATCGTCTGGCGCGTGAGGAAGATGCTGCCATCCGCAAAGCTCGCGAGTGCGGGGACATTGCCATTGATGCGCTGGCGCTGGAGAATAGATGCTTGATTCAAAGGCAGGCTGAAGCCTTCTTCCGTTTTGGCCAGCGGACCTTCTTTCTCTTCCCAGCGCTCGACCTGATAGCTCTGGTTCTCCGCGACTTTCTCCACCGCACCCCAACCTTGCCCGGCGAACTGGCCACTATCAGCTTTGCCCGTCGGTAAAAAGACCAGCGCACCACCGCTCTGCACAAAGGCATCGAGCTTGACCGCGACATCGCTTGTGGGCAACGCAGCGTGCCAGAAGATGAGGACATCGCCATCAAACGTTTGCCCCGCCGCATCTGCCGTGGAGAGCACGCGTGCTTCGCGTTGCGTGCCCGGTGGAGATGCTGAGCTGGCCGCAGCGAGCCAACGACCCAAGCGTCCTTCTTCCGTCACAATGGTCGTGCGCAGCTTGGCCGGCGGTCCGTAAACAAACCACGCACGGTTGTTGTGCAGATTGGCATCAGCAGGCACTTCGACATAACCCCAACCGCTTCCACGTTGCGCACCGAGCGCGAGCCGTTGCCGCCAGCGTAGGTTACCACCTTCCACGGCCACTTCGAATTGCGACGGCGTGCCGTTCAGATTCACCGTCACGGGAATCGTGGTGGATTGATTGCTGCTGCGCTGGATGTCCGCGGTGAGCAGCAGTTCCGCTTTGTCATCGCGATCTGTGCGCAGGGCATCTTGCAGTGTCACAGTGGTATCCGCATCACTCTCGCCGCTGACGGCCAGCACGCGCAGGCGCACACGTTGTTGCAAGCTGTTGAGTTGAGCTTGAATGGCCTGCCAGCGCTCGTCATCCGCTTTCCAATTCGTCTTTTGAAAATCAGAGGTGACCCAGAGTTCAGCGGTCCCGGTTTGATTCTCTTCCAGCCATGTGAGCGCAGCTTGAAAGAGTCCGGGAAAATCCGTGGTCGTGTCTGTTGCGGCGGTGGTTGGTAAATCTTTCAGATCGGAGGGCCGGGCTAAAGGTTGGGCGCGGCGTAAGGCACTATCAATCACCACCAGCTGGCTGCGACCGGCGAAAGGCTCGGCGGCTTTTGCCAACGAGCTCAATGCTTGTTCGCGTCGCGTGGTAGTGGAACCGGTGAGCTTGCTCTCCATACTCACTGAACGATCGAGCAAGATGACGATGGCATCAGGTGCCGAGTTTACCGACCAGCCCAGCCAGCCACCTGCTAGTGGGCGACCGAGGAACAAGATGAGCATCAGCACGGCGAGTGTGCGGAAGAGCAGGATGAGCCATTGCTTCAACTTCGCCTGGCTGGTGGAGCTTTGCGTGGCGGCGACGAGGAAGCGCATCGCGGCCCATGGCTGTGGCCGGTGCCGCAGGCGGTTGATCAAATGGATGATGATCGGCAGCAGCACCAGTGGCAACGCCCACAAAATCTCTGGCTGTAAAAATGTCATTCAGTACGGCCGTTTGCCTACCCTCTCGCAGATGCCGTTCCCGCTCGCTCGCTCAGGAAATCAGCGAGCAGTTTTTCGTAATCCTGATCCGTGATCGCCAGCCGGTAATCCGCATTGAACTGGTGGCAGCCTTGCTTGAGCTTGGCCAGATGCTTGTGCAGTTGCGCTAGATATTCATCACGGATGCTGTTCGGCTCAGCCACGATGTTGAAGGAGCTTTCCAGATCGTTGAAGCGCACGGGCCGCTCGAAACGGAACTCCATCTCCATGCGATCCAGCAATTGGAACAGCACCAGATCATGCTTTTGAAAACGTAGATGCTGGAAGCAGTTCAGCAACGCATCCGCGTCATCAAAGGCATCCGTCAGCACGATGATGATCGCGCGGCGACGCACCTTCTCCGCCAGATCGTGCAACGCTTGCACGATGTTCGTCGTCCCCTTGGCTTCGACCTGTTCCAAGGTGTCGTAAATCAATTGTAGATGTGCCGGGTTGCGCTTTGCCGGAATATCCAACGTCTTCTTTTCACCCACACACAGCAATCCCGCCGCATCCCCTTGCTGGATGGTGAGGTAAGCGAAGCTCGCGGCAATCTTGCGTGCGTAATCGAGACGGCTTTCGTGCCTGCCTTTGAAACTCATCGAGGCGCTCGTATCCAACACGATGTAGCAACGGAGATTCGTATCCGCCTCGAACTCCTTCATGTAGAAGCGATCGGAGCGACCAAACACGCGCCAATCCAGACGACGCAGATCATCACCCGGCACGTAGTTCCGATACTCCGCGAACTCCACGCTGGAGCCGCGATGCGGGCTCTTGTGATGGCCGGACACCATGCCCTCCATGGGAAAACGCGTCACCAGTTGCTGGCGCATCAGGCGCGCCAGTACGGCGGGATCGAGAAAGGCTCTGGGGCGTTCTTCAGCCACGAGAGATCAGGTTAAGGCTTCTCGTTACGCAACGTCTCCACCAACCGCCCGATGATATGCGGGCTGGTGACGCCTTCTGACTGCGCCTGGAAGTTCGTGAGGATGCGATGAGTGAGTACGGGCTTCGCGACGGCTTCGATATCTTCCGTGCGCACGAGGTAGCTGCCGTGCAGAACGGCATGGGCCTTCGCACCGCGGATGAGATATTGCACTGCGCGCGGACCAGCCCCCCAAGTGACCCATTTGCGGACCCAATCCGGCACACCCGGTGAATTCGGTCGCGTCATGCGCACGAGATCCACGGCGAGGTCGTAGATGTGATCCGGCACCGGCACGCGCTCGACGAGTTGTTGAAAGGCGAGAACTTGTTCACCCGTGATGAGCTTGCTTGGAGGAGATGATTTCGCACCGGTCGTCTCCCGCGCGATGCGGCGCTCTTCCAAGAGCGTCGGGTAATCCACGTGGATGAAAAACATGAAACGATCGAGCTGCGCTTCCGGGAGAGAATACGTGCCTTCTTGCTCGATCGGATTCTGCGTGGCCAAAACAAAGAACGGTGAGGGCAGCGGGAAGACACGACCTGCCGCCGTGACCTTATGCTCCTGCATCGCTTCGAGGAGAGCGGATTGCGTCTTGGGCGGCGTGCGGTTGATCTCATCTGCCAGCACGATATTCGCGAAGATGGGACCTTTCACGAACACGAACGCGCGTCGCCCTGGTTGATCCGTCTCCTGCAAAATGTCCGTGCCGGTGATGTCCGAGGGCATCAAGTCCGGCGTGAACTGGATGCGGTTAAAGCCCAGCGACATCACATCCGCCAGCGCATGCACCATCGTGGTCTTCGCCAGACCGGGCACACCCATGAGCAGCGCATGGCCGCGCGCGAGGATGGCGATGAGCAGTTGTTCGATGACCTGTTCCTGGCCGATGATGACCTTGCCGACCTCCTTACCCATCTGTTGGTAAAGTTCGCGCAATTCATCGATAGCGGCGACATCGCGATCCGAAGTGCCGGACAAGGGTGCGTGGGAGACTTGGCTCATGATTCGTAAGTTCAGACGTTAAAAACGAGCGGGTGTTCAACCTCCATTTGACTGATCAGCTTCCATTCCAACTCGGTCACAGCCAGACACATGCGTCCTGTCCAGGGCGATATGCATGATGGGGCTTTAAACATGGGCACAACCTAACCCCGGTCTGGCTGTAAGTAAACGAATGAACGACAAGGTAGTCGGGTCGCTATCGCCTTAAATAATTAGCCTATCCCCTCTACTCGATCCAAATACACGTTCACTAGCTTATGGTTTTTCAAAAGGCTTTCAATTTGAGGCCAGAGCCGTGCCAAAACCGCATGAAATTGAACTTTACGCATATTGCCAAATCGTAAATGAACCACCCAAGGTGGAGGCGATCTGATGATGATGCGGTCTGAAAAATCGGCATCCTTTGTGACTATCACCCATTCACGCTGACGCGCTTCATTCCATACGCTAGTATCATCAGGGCTTGCTCCCAATTCGGACGTGAAATGAACTGGTAGACTGGGAGAAAAAGTAAGTCTTGAAGGCAGATTTTCGTCGAAGAAGAAACCCTTCATGCCGCTGTAACCACAGTGTAGTGATTGGCCATCAATTTGGAAGCATAGTTGAGGCAAGCCTGAATGTCTTCTTTGCTCAAAGATGGATATTCTTCCAACACTTCCTCAGGTGAATCACCGGCTGCCAAAAACTCCAATACCGTCTGGACAGCAATGCGGGTTCCGCTAACTACCGGCTTCCCATTGCAAATATCTGGATTGATGGAGATTCGCTCTGCCATAATCTTACTCTAACACAATCCGTCCTTTGTCCAAGCTGGAATTGACAGGGATGACAAGTGCCATCCCTGCCACGAAAGACATCAGATCCGGTTCAGCGCACTGATGATCGCCTTAATGGACGCGAGTTCGATATTCGTATCCACCCCAGCACCCCAGCGGGTCTTGCCATCGGGCAGCTTGATCTGGATGTAGGCGATGGCGGAGGCGGAATCGCCCGCGCCCAGAGCGTGCTCTTTGTAGTAGCCCACTTGGAACTTCGGCGCACCGGCTTGTGTGAGCGAGTTCACGAAGGCCGCGATCGGACCATTGCCCTCACCTGTCAAAGCGAGTTCCTGGCCATCACGGAAGACGGTGGCGCGGCTGCGGAAGGTGCCTTCCAGGCCATCGGCGTGGAAGTGGTTCAGCTTCCACGGGGTATCGCGCTCGATGTATTCCTTCCAGAACATCGCTTTCAATTCCTCGGCCTTCACTTCGCGGCCCAAGGCATCGACGAGATCGTTCGCGATGGGACCGAACTCGCGCTGCATGTCCTTCGGCAATTCGATGCCGAATTCCGTTTCGAGCAGGTAAGCCACACCGCCCTTGCCGGACTGGCTGTTCACGCGAATGACCTCGTGATATTCGCGGCTGATATCCGTGGGATCGATGGTCAAGTAAGGCACGTCCCAGCTCGGGCGATCGCCCTTGGTCCATTCGGCCAAGCCTTTCTTGATGGCGTCCTGATGCGAACCGCTGAAGGCGGTGAACACCAATTCGCCGGAGTAAGGATGGCGCGGCGGCACGGTCATGCCGGTGCAGCGTTCATAGACTTCGCGGATGGCGTTCAAGTCCGTGAAATCCAACTTCGGGTCGATGCCGTGCATGTACAGGTTCATCGCCACGATGATGATATCGAGATTGCCCGTTCGCTCGCCGTTGCCGAAGAGCGTGCCTTCCACGCGATCCGCGCCCGCGAGCAAGCCCAACTCCGTGGCGGCTACACCCGTGCTGCGGTCATTGTGCGTGTGCAGGCTGATGATCAAGGACTCGCGATTCTTGATGTTCGTGCACATCCACTCGATCTGGTCGGCGTGCACATTCGGCATCGCGACCTCCACGGTGTCCGGCAGATTCAAGATCATCTTGTTCTGCGGCGTGGGCTGCCAGACATCCATCACGGCCTCGGAGATTTCCTTGGCGAACTCCACTTCTGTGGCCGAGAAGCTCTCGGGCGAATATTGCAAGGTGACTTCCGTGCCTTGCAAGCGGTGCAAGCGTTCCTTGATCCACTTCGCGCCTTGTACGGCGATGGCCTTGATCTCGTCCTTCGACTTGCCGAAGACGACGCGACGTTGCGCGGGCGAGGTGGAATTGTAGAGATGGATGATGACCTTCTTCGCGCCGATCAACGATTCGACGGTGCGTTCGATCAAGTCCTCGCGCGCCTGCACGAGCACCTGGATGGCGACGTCAGCGGGGATGTGCCCCTTCTCGATGAGCAGGCGGTTGAAGGCGAACTCGGTGTTCGAAGCAGACGGAAAACCGACCTCGATCTGCTTGAAGCCGCACTTCACCAAAGCCTGAAAAAGCTCCAGCTTCTGGGCCACGTTCATGGGCACGGCGAGAGCCTGATTGCCATCGCGCAGATCCACGCTGCACCAGATGGGGGCTTGCGTGAGGACACGGGAGGGCCACTGCCGGTTCGGTAATTGAACCGGCGGGAACGGACGGTACTTCGTTGCTGGGTTCTTTAACATGTTCTCTGTTCTTTCTTACTTTCGCCCATTTCGCGCCATCCCGGCAGTGCGGAAAAACAAAACCCCCACCGCCGAGGCGGCGGTGGGGGCGAAATCTTGTTATGATTCTACCAAACCCCGACCGCCGCGCGGCTAAGCAGCAGCGCGTTCAGCGACAGTCGAAGGTTCAGTGAATAGTTCACGATAAGAGGGATAGCCTTGGAGAGCGGGACCGTCAACCGGTTTTTATGGGGTTCGCCGAAGCACGAACGCTCGTGCTGCCGGATTCCAGCCGGCAGTTGAGCGGGTACGCCGTAGCATTGGATGGCTTGTTTTCCAGATGCTGAAGAAGGAGGCGGCCTGACGGAGAGTGATTTGCCGGATTTAATTTTTATCAACCGAGTGCTACTTGATCCCCCTTACTGCCGGCTGGAATCCGGCAGCACATTGCGGGTTAACGCTTCGCGCCCCATTCGTTCAAAGCCCGCTCATCACGGGAAGGAATGGCGGCGATGCCCAGCTTTTCCATCGCTTCACCGACCAGATAGAGAGAACCGGTGATGAGGCGGAAGGGTTTTTGGCTGGTGGCAGCGAGCGCTTGGGAGAGCGTTTCGTAGACGTGGATCATCACGCAGGGATTGATCCGCTGGCAGACTTCAGCCAACTCGGAAGGCGTCGCGGTGCGTTGGCTGGAGACGGGCACGAGATGAATCTCTGCGACCATGGGAGCGATCAAAGTACACATCTGCCGCCAATCCTTGTCCTCCAGAGCGCCCATGATGAGTACTGGTTTTTCTGAGGCAAAGGTGGTCTGCAATGTCTGCCGCAACAGGGTCATCCCATCCTCATTATGCGCGCCGTCGATAAGAATACGCTGGCCGTTCGCGAGCGTGACGAGCTGCAAACGTCCCGGCCAATGGACGTTGGCCAAGCCTTGGGTGATGGCGGGTTTGTTGACGGGAAGCTGTTCCTGCAATTCCTGCACGACGGCCAAGGCGAGTGCGGCGTTTTGCTTCTGATGTTCGCCTAAAAGGGAGAGGGGATAGGTGAAGGCCGAAATCTCGGCAGCTCCGATGATGTGCAGAGGGGCTTGTTTTTGCGCGGCGGTTTCGCGGATGACATTCACTGCTTCCGGCGCATCCGCAGCGGTGAGCACAGGCAGGTTTGGTTTGATGATTCCTGCCTTTTCACCCGCTATCTTTGCGAGCGTATCGCCGAGCCATTGCGTGTGGTCGAAGGCGATGTTCGTGATGACGCTGGCGAGCGGCGTGACGATGTTCGTGGCGTCCAAGCGTCCGCCCAGGCCCGTTTCCCAGATGACGAGATCGCACTTTTGTTCAGCGAAATAGAGCAGGGCCAACACGGTGACGAACTCGAACAGCGTGGGATGCTGGTCGGTGGGCAATTCCTTGAGCTTCGCCTGCATGTGCGTGACGAGGCGCACGAGATCCGCTTCCGAAATCATCTGTCGATTGATCTGGATGCGTTCACCGAAAGCAACGAGATGCGGCGAAGTGAAGAGGCCTACACGCAACCCCGCATGGCGATAGATGCTCTCTAGCATCGCGCAAACGGAGCCTTTACCATTCGTCCCTGCGACGTGGATGAAACGGAGTTGCTCATCCGGCGCTCCGCACAAATTCGCGAGCGCACGGGTGTTTTCCAAGCCCAGCTTGGTGCCGAACCATTGGAGGCCGTAGAGATACTGGATGGCTTCGGCGTAGGTCATGACGTTACGTCTATTCTACGCTGACCGATCCGTCTTACAGCGGCTTGTGGTGCATGTGCTGATGCACGGCGGCGATGAAGCCTTGGAAGAGCGGGTGCGGCATGTTCGGCTTGCTCTGGAATTCCGGGTGGAACTGGCTCGCCACGTAGAACGGGTGGTCCTTCAACTCGATCACTTCCACCAGCTTGCCATCGGGCGAGGTGCCGCTGAATGAAAAGCCCTTGTCCTCATACTGCTGGCGGTAGGCGTTGTTAAACTCATACCGGTGACGATGACGCTCATGGATCACATTGGACTTGTAGAGCGCGGCCGCCTTGGAGCCTTCGGCCAGGTGGCAGGCTTGTGAGCCCAGGCGCATCGTGCCGCCCTTGGTCGTCACTTTCTTCTGCTCATCCATGAGGCAGATGACGGGATTCGAGGTCTGTGCGTCAAACTCAGTGGAGTGTGCGCCCGCATGGCCCAGCACGTTGCGGGCGAATTCGATGCACGCGATCTGCATGCCGAGGCACAGGCCGAGATAAGGCACTTTGTTCTCACGGGCATAGCGCGCGGCCATGATCTTGCCTTCGATACCGCGTTCGCCGAAGCCGCCGGGGACCAAGATGCCGCCGAGGCCTTTCAAAATCTTCTCGGCACCGAACTTCTCGATATCTTCGGCGTCCACCTTTTCGATCTCGATGCCGCAATCATTCGCCACGCCGCCGTGGATAACGGCTTCGTAGACGGATTTATAGGCGTCGTTCAGTTCGATGTATTTGCCGACCACACCGATGCGCACGCGATGTTGCGGCGCGATGAGCTTGCGGATGATGTCCTGCCAATGCGCCATGTTCGGCGCGGGCGTCTCGAGATGGAGAAGCTTGCAGACAAGTTCATCCATGCGCTCGCGTTGGAGCATCAGTGGCACTTCGTAGATGCTGTGGTCCACGTCCTTCTCTTCGATCACTGCTTCGTAAGGCACATTGCAGAACATCGAGATTTTCTGGCGCAATTCCTTGTCCAACGGCTTCTCGCAACGGCAGACGAGGATGTGCGGCGCGATACCGATCTCGCGCAGTTTGGCGACGGATTGCTGAGTCGGCTTGGTCTTCAATTCACCCGCCGCCTTGATGAACGGAACATAGGTGACATGGAGAAAGACGACGTTGTTATAACCGACTTCCAGAGCGAATTCACGGATGGCCTCAAGGAAGGGCAGCCCTTCGATGTCACCGGTGGTGCCGCCCAGTTCGGTGATGACCACGTCCACCTTTGATTGCTCGGCGATCTGGGTGATGCGGAGCTGGATCTCATCCGTCACATGGGGGATCACCTGCACAGTTTTGCCGAGGTATTCGCCCTTGCGTTCCTTGTCTAATACGCGGGCATACACCTGACCGCTGGTCAGGTTGTTCATGCGGGTGAGCTTCACGTTGGTGAAGCGCTCGTAGTGGCCGAGATCAAGGTCTGTTTCAGCACCGTCATCCAGCACATACACTTCGCCGTGCTGGTAGGGGCTCATGGTGCCCGGATCGAGATTCAGATAGGGATCAAATTTCTGAAGCGCGACTTTCAGACCGCGATTCTCCAACAGCGTGCCGAGAGCGGCCGCCGTCAGACCCTTACCCAAAGAACTCACCACGCCGCCTGTGACGAAAATGTATTTCATGGTCCAAAATGGTAAGGACGGCTGTGACGCCGTCCTTTGTTACCGGCTATTAAACCCAACCTAGGGGCGGCTGTAAAGTAGCGGACGAAAGAACCTTTTCACCAAAATCTGAGAGTGGCTGGAAATCAGGCTTTTGAGAGGTTTCAAACTCTTGCATTAGATGCTTCCTGTAATGCATTAGCCCCACTAACCAACGCAGTGATACCCGGGATAGGGAGGATGTGGACGCTGAAAATGTGTTCGTGTTTTTCTGTGGCCTAAAACCGTTGACGCTACTGGAAGCCTCCCCTAGATTGGCCCTGCATTTTACATAAAAACCACCCAAAACATTGAATTTCTGACATGAGCAACCCCTCGGCAGTGGCAAAAGGTTTGGAAGGTATCGTAGCGGCTAAAACGCGTCTGAGCGATGTGCGGGGCGACGTCGGGCAGCTCATTTACTGCGGCTATGACATCAATGAGCTCGCAGGCAAGGTAAGCTACGAAGAAGTAGTTCATCTTTTGCACCACGGTTCTCTCCCTACAGCGAAGGAATTGGCCGAGATGAAGGCCACGCTGGCCGGTTTCCGCGAACTTCCGAAAGGCGTCATCGACATTATCCAGAAGCTGCCGAAGGACACACCGCCGATGCATGTCTTGCGCACGGGCGTTTCCGCTTTAGGCTGCTTCGATACCGCTGCGGAAGATGATTCCATGCACGCGCAGCGTCGCAAGGCGCTCCGCCTGATTGCGCAAATCCCGGTGGTAACGGCTTATTTCCATCGCCATCGCCAAGGTCTGCCGCTCGTGCATCCGGATGCGTCCCTCGGTGAAGCCGCGAACTTCCTCTACATGATGGATGGCGTGAAGCCTTCCGCAGAGAAGGAAAGCACGATGGACATGTGCTACGTGCTGCACGCGGATCACGGCATGAACGCCTCCACGTTCAGCGCCCGTGTGACCATCGCGACCTTGAGCGACATCTACTCCGCCATCACCACGGCGATCGGCACCTTGAAGGGGCCGCTCCACGGTGGTGCGAACGAAGGCGTCATCAAGATGCTCCAAGAGATCGGTTCTCTGGCCAAGGTGGATGCCTACGTGGAAGACTGCCTGGCGCAGAAGAAGAAGATCATGGGTATCGGCCATCGTGTTTATAAGGTGCTCGACCCGCGCGCGCCGCATCTCAAGCGCATGGCGCAGATCCTGAGCTCCAAGCTGGGCGAGCCGAAATGGATCCAGATGTCCGAGCGCATCGCCGAACTGATGCTGCAACGCAAAGACCTGCACGCGAACGTGGATTTTTATTCCGCCACCGTCTATTACTCCCTGGACATCCCGACGGACCTGTTCACGCCGATCTTCGCGATCGCGCGCACCTCAGGCTGGACGGCGCACATTCTCGAGCAATTAGCGGATAATCGTTTGATCCGTCCGCAGAGCGAGTATATCGGACCTGCTGTAGGATTGACGGTTGTGCCGGTCGAGAAGCGGTAATCAAATTTAAAATCAAAAGGGCGGACGAAAGTCCGCCCTTTCTCTCATTCAATTTCTTAATTTAATACGATGAATATTCATGAATATCAGGCCAAGCAGTTGCTGGCCCAATACGGTGTGGCTGTGCCGCAAGGGCAGCCTTGCAAAACAGTAGCTGAAGCCAAGACTGCTGCTGAACAAATCTTCGCTGCGGGGCACAAGCTCGCGGTGATCAAGTCCCAGATCCACGCTGGTGGTCGTGGCAAGGGAACCTTCAAGCATGGGTTCAAGGGCGGTGTGAAGCTCGCGAAGTCGGTTGAAGAGACGGTGAGCGTCGCGGAGAACATGCTCGGTAAAGTGCTGGTGACGAAGCAAACGGGTGAAGAAGGTCGCTTGGTTAGCACAATCCTCGTGGCTAGCGCCGAGACGATCAAAAAGGAATTTTATCTGGCTGTGTTGCTGGATCGCAACAACTCCCGTCCGCTCATCATGGCGAGCACGGAAGGTGGCGTGGAAATCGAAGAAGTAGCCGAACACAGCCCTGAAAAGATTCTCAAGGAATGGATCGATCCCGCTGTGGGCATCCAGCCGTATCAGGCGCGCAAGCTCGCTTCCGGCCTTGGCTTGAAGGGTGATGCGTTCAACAGCGGCGTGAAGCTCATCATGGGTGTTTACAAGACTTGGTGGGAATGCGATGCCGCGATGGTGGAGATCAATCCGTTGTGCATCGTCGAGACCCCGGATGGCAAAGAAGCGCTCTCTGCGGTGGATGCAAAGATCAGCCTCGATGACAACGCGCTCTATCGCCACAAGAACATCCAGGACATGCGCGACCTCGCGGAAGAATCTCCGTTGGAGATCGAGGCGAGCAAGTTCGCGCTGAATTATATCAAGCTCGATGGCAGCATCGCGTGCCTCGTGAATGGTGCCGGTCTGGCGATGTCCACGATGGATATCATCCAGCACTACGGTGGTAGCCCGGCAAACTTCCTGGACGTTGGGGGTGGGGCAACAAAGGATCAGGTCACCGCGGCGTTCAAGATCATCTTGAGCGATGCCGCTGTGAAGGCGATTTTCGTGAACATCTTCGGTGGCATCATGGATTGCAACGTAATCGCGACGGGCATCGTGGCCGCTGTGAAGGAAACCGGCTTGAAGCTGCCCTTGGTTGTGCGTCTCGAAGGCAACAACGTGGAAGCGGGCAAGAAGACCCTGGCTGAATCCGGCCTCACCATCATCAGTGGCGACACGATGGCGGATGCGGCGCAAAAGGTGGTCGCAACCATCAAGTAAGCCAACAGCGTTCAGCATGATCCGCGTCACAGAAATAGCTTTCACTGGTTACCCGGTCTCTGATGTTGCCCGGGCCCGAAACTTTTATGAAAAGGTTTTGGGCCTGAAGAATACGATGGCACATGAGATCCAGCCGGGTGTCTGGTGGCTGGAGTATGAGATCGCGGGTGCGGCGCTGGCGGTCACCAATGCATGGGCGCCCACTGGCAACAGTGGTCCCACCATCGCGTTGGAGGTCGCTGATCTGGATGAAGCACTGGCCCATTTGAAGGCCAATAATGTGCCGGTCACCTATGGTCCGATGGATTCACCCGTCTGCCGTTTCTTCGGGGTCAAAGACCCGGATGGCAACGATGTGGCGATCCATCAACGCCGCGCGGAATGCGCTCATTGAACTAAAATTTAAAAACGACTCTTTACTATGTCCATTATCGTCAAACCCGATACGAAAGTCTTGATCCAAGGCATCACCGGTTCCTTCGGTGCCAAGCACGCCCAATTGTCCCTCGCTTACGGCACGAATGTCGTGGCGGGTGTGACGCCCGGTAAGGGCGGCCAGTTGTTCGAGGGCAAAGTGCCCATCTTCGACACCGTTGCCGAAGCCGTGAAGGCCACGGGCGCTACGGCTTCCGCCGTGTTCGTGCCGCCGCCGTTCGCCGCGGACGCGATCCTTGAAGGCGTTGATGCCGGACTCGATCTGGTTGTCGCCATCACGGAAGGCATTCCGGTACGCGATATGATTTCCGTAAAGCGCGCGATGGGCGGCAGCAAGACGCGCCTGATCGGCCCGAACTGCCCTGGCATCGTGACGCCGGGTGAAGGTCCGAATTCTTCTGGCGGTTGCCGTATCGGTATCGCACCCGGCTACATCCATAAGAAGGGTAACATCGGTGTCGTCAGCCGCTCTGGCACGTTGACGTATGAAGCGGTGTGGCAGTTGACCAGCCGTGGCGTGGGCCAATCCACTTGCGTCGGTATCGGTGGCGATCCGGTGAACGGTACGTCGCACTTGGATGTCATCAAGATGTTCATGGCCGATCCGGAAACGCACGGTATCATCATGATCGGCGAGATCGGTGGCAGCGCGGAAGAAGAAGCGGCTGCGTGGATCAAGCAATACGGCACGAAGCCGGTCGCTGGTTTCATCGCCGGTTCCACGGCTCCTCCGGGACGCCGCATGGGTCACGCTGGTGCGATCGTCAGCGGTGGCAAGGGTACGGCGGCAGCGAAGTTCGAAGCGTTCCGCGAAGCCGGCATCGGCGTCGCCGCGACGCCGAGCGAAATGGCTGACACGCTGCTCAAGATGATGAAGTAAACGGCAGGCGGTGGCGTCTGTTCCACTACGGCACAGCGACCACGCACCGTTCACGGATGGACCTGATCCATTTCATTCTCAATGCGGCCGCCATGCTCCTCTGGTTGAGCTGGCGGTCGTATCGTTTTGTCCCGGCGAATGATTTCCGCGGGGGCACGCTGCTTTCCACGCTCAAGAAGACGGAACGCGGTCAATTCAATCGCAAGACTCTGCTCACCTCGCTCATCACGTTGCTGGGATTGCGGGCGATCTTTTACTGGCACATCGGTTCCGGGGTGGACTGGGCGCCGCGCATGGATTTCATCGTGCTCAGCATCCCTTTCCGCTGCGACTATTTTGACCGGATGCTGTTATATTCTGTGCTGAGCTTTTTCGCGTGGGTGGGTGTGTTCTACCTTTGGCTTATCACACTGCAAATCATCAACGATCGTGGAGCAGATGCAAATCCGTGGCATGCGATCGTGAAGCGGCATCTCGGTTGGCTGGCGGTTTTACCGGCATGGATGAGAGTGCTTATACCTGCGGTAATCGCCTATGTGGCATGGCTGATTCTCAGCAAATATTTCGGTTATCTTCGCATCCTGCCTGATGCGCGCAATGCGACTGCATGGCTGACCCAAGGTTTGGTCGTTTCGTTATCAATCTATCTGCTGATCAAACTGCTCGTCTACGCGGTGATGGCGCTCTACATCTTGAACAGCTTTGTTTACCTGGGTAATCACGCATTTCTGGCGTATATGAACACTACTGCCCAGCGCATGCTCAAGATCGTCCGCTGGCTGCCATTACGGGCGGGCAAATTTGATTTCGCGCCGTTCCTGATGATCGGCTTGGTATTCCTGTTGGATTTCCTGCTGCAACGCGGCTTTGGAGCGGAACAGAAATACGGATTGATCTGGTTGTTCCAACAGGCGTCGTAACAGAAATGCTTACTTCAGACGGAAGAAGAATTTCTTGGCCGTCTCACACGTGGCTGCACTCAATTCTTCCAATGAACAGTTCTTCACTTTGGCCGCCGCTTCGGTGATCTCTTTCACGTAAGCGGGCTCACAGCGTTTGCCTCGATATGGCACCGGGGCGAGAAATGGCGAATCGGTCTCGAACATGAAACTGCCCATCGGCGTGGCAGCCAAGGTATCGCGGATGATTTGGGCGTTTTTGAAGGTAAGGATGCCGGTGAAACTGACGATGGAGTTCATCGCGAGCACGCGCTGCATGCACGCAGCATCATTCACAAAGCAGTGAAACACACCGCGCACTTTCGGCGTGAACGGTTTCATGATGTCTAGCGTTTGCTCGAAGCACTCACCGCGTGTGTGAATGACGACGTTGAGACCGGTTTCATCCGCCACTTCCAATTGTTGCTGAAAAATCTGCGCCTGCTTTTGCTTCAACACTTCATCCTCAGCAACCGTTCCACCATTGGCGCTGGGAAGGCGGTAATAGTCTAAACCTGTTTCCCCGATGGCGACGACTTTCGGATGTTGAGCGAGTTCACGCAATTCACTGCGAATATCTGCGGGTGCATTCAAAGCATCATTCGGATGCCAGCCCACAACGGCATAAACGGCGGGGAATTTCTCTGCAATAGCGATTGCCTGACGGCTGCTATCCAGGTCGGTGCCGATGGAGATGAGGCGTTCAATTCCGGCATCTGTTGCGCGTTGAACCACAGCGGGTAATTCCGCCGTGAAATCAGGGAAATCCAGATGTGCGTGTGTGTCGTAAAAAACAGCCGACATGCTGGAAAGATAGAAGCGAAGCGGTTGAACAGCCAGTGCCAAAAAGAAAAGCCGCGCCAAGCCAACCACAGTCCGGCGCGGCGTGCCCTATACCAACAAATCAGTTATTACCGCCACGGCGACTGCCTCCGCCGTTGTTACCACCGCCGAAGAAAGCATCAAAGCCCCGACGACGGTTATCATTGTTATCACCAGCTTGCGGGTTGGCTTTGCGTTGCAGGCCCTGAATAGTGTTTTCCTGCATGCGTTGCATGCGTTCATCCGTGAACTGCAAAGATTGCACTAATTGGATGCGGCTCTGGATCACTTCCGGCGTGAGCGTGCCATCATTCAGGCGGCCCAACGCCATGAAACGCATCATGCCGGCTTCCTCGTTGCCCATGATGTCACGGAACATCTGGTCAGAAGTGGCGTTCATGCCCACGTAATTCAGTGCAGAAGAGGCGATCGCAACACGGTCGAAATTGTTCGTGACGCGCGCATCATTATACATCGCATAAAGGATAGTGGGGGATTGCTCTTTCAATGTGCCCGTCAGGTAGCTGAGCGCATTGCGATCCAGGCGGCCATCGGCCCCTATGGCCAATTGCTGTGCTGTTGATACGAACGTGGCATCCTGGAATTTACGCAGGATGGCGTAGAGATACATCTTGGACAGTTCATCCAAGCGGGTGGGGTTTTCCACCGTGAGAGGATTTGAGAGAAGCTCCTTGGCCGCTGCCACTGCTAGCGCAACGTATTTGTTAGGAGCCATTTCTTCCAGCAATTGCGTTAGGTGCGCCACTTCCACGCCGCGACCGGTGGTTTGCAAGGCTTCGGACAGGATCACTTCCGCTTGAGGCCCGCCGATCTTCTTCACCACATCGAAAAGGCCGATTCGCAACGAGTAAGGATAATAATCTTCTGTGCGCGGAAGTTCGGTGTTGTTGCCGTTGTTCGCCCACGGGGGAGGACCGCCACCAAAGCCGCCTGGGCCGCGATCTCCACCACGATCTCCGCCACCTTGGCCAGGTCCGCCTCCCGGACCACCTGCGGTCTGTACTTGCCCGTTTTCACTATTCTGCTGGCGTTCGCGTTCGTAGGAGACATCCATGTTCTCCTTGAGGAATGTACGTATTGTCGGTAGCGCGCCTGGTCCTATCTCAGCGAGGCTCTCCAGATGGAAAATGATTTCGCGGATGCTGGTATAGCGGGCATTGCCTGCACCCGGTTTGATGGTCAGCAATTTATCGAGGACTTCCTTGGGCGTCTTCTGAACGGTCTTCACCACTTCCACGGTTTCCGTGACCTGCTCCACGCGTCCCGTGCGGGACTTCGCGCTTTTCAGATCGCGATCCAAACGGTCCTTCGCGTCGCCCCACTGGCTTTCCAGCGCGGCTTTTTCTTTTTGAAATTCTGCCGTCTTCTCGTTCGAGACGTAGACATAGGCCGCACCGAAACCGACTCCGGCTGCTGCGATGCTCGCTAAAATGATTTTCATAGTCGTATAGGGTACGCCTTTTATTAAATCACCAGAGGTGAGGAATAGTTGCGGATTATTCCCCAAGACGCTGCATTACGGAAGGGAAACTTTTACGTCCTTGCGAAGTCTCACGCTGCCAACGCGCTGCCTGCTTTTTTAGTGGAGGCAATGGGGCTGGCGGCGCGAAGTTTGGCGATGATGTCAGGGAGAATATCGAGCACGTAATCCACCTCTTCCTCGGTATTGTAGATGCCAAGGCTAAACCGCACGCAACTCCTTGCCCGCTTGGCACTTAAGCCCATGGCGGTAAGCACATGAGAGGGGGTAAGTGAACCAGTCGTGCAAGCGGAACCGCTGGAGGCGCAAACACCGGCTTGATCCAAGAGGCTGAGGATGGCTTCCGCCTCCACACCTTCGAAGGAAATGTTTGAGGTATTTGGCAGGCGCGGTTCACGCGCGCCATTGCGCGAAGTACGCGGGATGTTCTTGAGGATACCTTGCTCGAACTTATCGCGCAGCTTGCGGCCCTTGGTGTTCTCGTATTCCACGTGGCCTGCGGCCAGTTCAGCCGCTTTACCGAAGCCGATGATGTAAGGGACGTTTTCCGTGCCGCCACGACGCCCCTTTTCCTGTCCGCCACCGATGACGTACGGCACATATTTCGTGCGCTTTCGCACGTAGAGCATGCCGATGCCCTTGGGCGCGTTTAACTTATGCGCGGAGAGGGACATCATGTCGACGTCGAGTTCTTTGACGTCGATGGCCAGTTTGCCGGGCGTTTGCACGGCATCCGTATGGAAAATCACATCGCGGCTGCGGCAGAGCGCGCCGATTTCTTCGATGGGAAACAGCACGCCGGTCTCGTTATTCGCCCACATCACCGAGACGATGGCGGTATCCGGGCGGATGGCCAGTTCCAAGCGGTGCAGATCCAACGTGCCATCGGGTTCGACAGGAAGGAGTGTGACGTTGTAGCCCTGCTGGGTGAGGTGTTTGGCGAATTTGATATTTGCCGAGTGCTCCACCGCTGTGGTCACCACATGCTTTTTATCGGGTTGCGTGAGCAGGGCGCTTTGGATGGCAGAATTATTACTTTCCGTGCCGCAACTCGTGAAAATGATCTCCTTTGGATCAGCATTGATCAGCGCGGCGAGCTGTTCCCGGGCGATGTCGATGTCCTTAACCACTTGATTGCCGAAACGATACGCACTGGAAGGATTGCCCCAATGCTCGGTCAAAAAGGGCAGCATGGCATCTACGACCTCCGGAGCAATCCGGGTTGTCGCGTTGTTATCGAAATACACTAATTTCCGCTGGCTCATGCTGCCGACTTTGCTAAATTTACTGTCTTGCTTGGACATTTGGTCCATTTAACCGGCCAAGCAAGCAAAAGATTTAACGGCCTACGGGCTGGTACGGTAAAGTAATTTTTGGGCATTTTAGAACGGATTGAACCTGTTTAGCCCATTGACAGATGACGGTGGATGTGAAATCATTACTATTATTAGTAGTTTACTTATGATTACAGATAAAGCGGTTGCCCCCGCACCTACGGAAGAAAAGAAGCTGACCCATAACGAGGGTCTGAAGACGGCTATCCCTACCCTCGCGGGCAATATCGCCGCCACGCTCAACGACGCTAACACTCTGTGCTTCAGCACGGATGACGAGCAGTTCCTGAAATTCCACGGCATCTATCAGCAGGATGACCGCGACAAGCGCAAGACCGGCAAGCTCTACATCTGGATGATTCGCGGTCGCATCCCAGGTGGTGTGCTCTCCGGCAAGCAATACCTCGTATATGATCGTCTCGCGACGAACTACGGCAATAACACGTTGCGCATCACGTCGCGCCAAAGCTTCCAGTTCCACGGCGTGGTGAAGGCCGGCCTCGGACCGCTGATGAAGGAATTGAACGAAGCGATGATGGACACGATCGCCGCGTGCGGTGACGTGAACCGTAACGTCATGTCGCCCGTCGTTCCGGCGCGCAACGAAGTGCACAAGCAATTGCTCGTGGACGCCACGCGCGTGAGCGAAGCGCTCATGCCGAAGACGAAGGCTTATCACTCCATCTGGGTGGATGGCGTGCAGCTCAATCTCGACGCGCAGGAGAACAAAGATTTCGTGGACCCGCTCTACGGCAAGACCTACCTGCCGCGCAAGTTCAAGACCGCATTCGCCCTCGGCCCCGTCAATGACGTGGACGTGCTGACTAACTGCCTCGGCTTCATCGCCATTGAGGAGAACGGCAAGCTCGCTGGTTACAATCTCAGCGTGGGTGGCGGTCTCGGCCGCAGCCATGGTAATGCAGAAACGTATCCGCGCATCGCGGACGTGATCGGCTTCCTCACGCCGGAACAATTGATCGATGTCTCGAAGGGTGTGCTGACGATCCACCGTGATTTCGGTGATCGTACGAACCGCAAGCATGCGCGCTTGAAATACGTGCTCGAAGAGAAGGGTGCTGCCTGGTTCCGTCAGGAACTCGAAACGCGTCTCGGCTACAAGCTCGCTGATGCGAAGCCGTTCAAGTTCGAGAAACAGGGCGACCACTTCGGCTGGGACACGGCTGCGGATGGCAGCAAGTTCCTCGGCCTCTATGTGGAGACGGGTCGTATCAAGGACAAGGAAGGCTATCGCCTGAAGACGGCCTTGAAGGAGATCGCAGAGAAGTTCGCGCCGGAGTATCGTTTGACGCCGTCGCAGAACATCGTGCTCTCGAACATCAAGCCCGCTGACGAAGCGGCGATCACGCAGATCTTGGCGAACCACGGTGTGCCGGTAGACAACCAGACGAGCGCACTGCGTCGCGCGTCGATGGCTTGCCCGTCCATGCCCACGTGCGGCCTCGGCCTCGCGGAGAGCGAACGTTATCTGCCCGGCTTGATGGGCCAGATCGAAGGCGTGTTGAAAGAGATCGGCCTCGGCGATCAGGAGATCATCATCCGCATGACGGGTTGCCCGAATGGTTGCGCCCGTCCGTATATGTCCGAGATCGGTTTCGTGGGCAAAGGCCCGGGCCGTTATCAGATGTATCTTGGTGGCAACGAAGCGTGCACACGCTTGAACAAGATCCATAAAGATCTGATCAAAGACCCGGAGATCATCCCCGAGTTGCGCGGCCTGTTCACCCGCTATGCGGCAGAACGTGTTGGCTCTGAACGCTTCGGTGACTGGGTGGAACGCGTGCTCTGGAAGGAACAGGCAGCGGCCGCTCCGGCTGCGGTGGCGGCGAACTAAAAATATCAATGGTTCTCTAACTTGGCATCGGCGATATGAACGAAACGACCAAACCGAAGAAGCATGCTGCTTATCAGGTTTTTGGTGCCCGGACGTTCGTGGAGGCTGATGCCGAGTTGAGGGCTTATTGGTGGTCTCGCACACCCGCTGAACGGATGGAGGCACTGGAAGAGTTGCGAATCAGAAACTATGGAGAAGAGGCAGTTAACGCCCGAATTCCGCGAGTTTTTGGAGTGTCTGAACCGCGCCGGAGTTGAATATCTTCTGGTGGGCGGGTTTGCTGTTAATTTCTACGGCTACCATCGCTTCACAGGAGATATTGATTTTTGGATAGCGGTATCTGATGCGAATTACGACCGGTTTCTGGAAGCTGTCCGTCTCTTTTTCGAAGGTGATCTGCAGGGCCTCGATAAAGCTTTTCTGCGAAATAATGAAACGATCTTTTTCGGCTATGTGCCTAACAAGATTGAAGTCATTCAAAATGCGTCCGGTGTAGATTTTTCAGCTGCGTATGCCAGACGGCAACAAGCTGAGATTGATGGTGTGCCAGTGAGCATGATTGCGCTGGAAGACTTGAAGGTGAACAAGCGGGCTAGTGGTCGGTCGAAAGATTTGGCGGATTTAGAAAATCTGCCCTGACGGTTGATGCAACAAAACAGTTCAACGAGGGATAAAAAAGAAAGGCTGGCTTCATTGAAGCCAGCCCGTTCGCGTTTTGTTAAGTCACGTGATTTAGCTGTGCAACGCCGCGTGGACGTTACCGACCATACTGGCGCTGGGTTTGAGCGTCTTGCTGCCCTTGCGCCACTTGGCGGGGCAGGCCTCGTCTTGGTGGGACATCAGGTAAACGTTGGCCTCCATCTTGCGCACGAGTTCATCAGCGTCCCGGCCCACGTTATAGAAGTTGATCTCGGAAGAGATCAGGGTGCCGGTCGGGTTGATGATGAACGTGCCGCGCAGGGCCAGACCGGTCTTGGCATCGAACACGCCAAAGATGCGGCTCACGTTGCCCGTCGGGTCCGCCGCCATCGTGTAGCTCACTTTTTCCAAAAGCTTCTCGGAGTTACGCCACGCGAGGTGCGAGAACTTCGTGTCCGTGGAAACGGAGATGACCTTGGCACCGAGCTCTTCGAGCTTGGCGGTCTTCTCGGCGAGGTCAGCGAGTTCCGTGGGGCAGACGAAGGTGAAGTCAGCCGGGTAGAAGACCAGGATGGTCCACTTGCCTTGGGCCTTCAGGTCGGCGAGGGAAACCTTGCCGAAGCCGCGGTCCATGGGTTCGTAGGTTTCCATTTCGAAGTCGGGCACTTGCGCGCCGACACGGATGGGGTTGATTTCAGACGTCATAGTTTCAGTTCCAGTGTTCAGATTTGCTCACCCGTTACAGCGGCGAGCCAATTTTCAAAGGCAGCAAAGAAAATGCCTAAGGCTGAAATCGTCAAGCGTTCGGCTGGTTTTTCTTTTTAGAATTTTTGCCATGCCCTATTCCCACCCACAACCGATCGACAAGCAAAGTGTGATGCGGACCATCCGCCACATGCTGCCTGGTGCGGTCGCCTTGGCGGCAGCGGCGGGCTATATCAATTCAGTCTCGCTTGGCTTTTTCCACACACCTGTCAGTCACATGACGGGTGCCGTATCGCGCATGGGGTTGGATGCGGTGGAAGGGCGCTGGCGCGATTCACTCGCGGCAGTCGCCATTATCGCCGGTTTTTTGGTGGGAGCAATTCTGGCAGGCATCATCGTGGGTGCTTGGAAGCTGGTGCCGGGACGGAGTTATGGCATCGCTTTGATCATTGAGGGATTGCTGCTTTCCTTGGCTTGCGCACTGTTGCTCTTCCACAGCCGTTGGGCGTTGCCAGCTATCGCCATGGCGTGCGGTCTGCAGAATGCGACGACTAGCAGCTACTGCGGCCTCATCATCCGCACGACACATGTGACCGGATTGGTCACAGACATCGGCGTGATGCTGGGCCATTGGTTGCGGCATCGTCAGGTGCAAGGGTGGAAGATCCGCTTTCTGGCCATCGTGTTCTTGGGGTTTGCGGTAGGTGGTATCATCGGAGCCATTGCCGATCTGCGTTATGGTCCGGTTTGTCTAGTGGTGCCCGCCGTGATGACTTTGCTGGCCGGGATCATCTATTGGGGCATGCATCATTACGGTCTGGTGCAAGCCATACAGGATGCTTCACCGCAGACGCCGATGACCGGTTCATTCCCGAATTTTAACAAAGACGCTTAAACATGACTGCTGAACAAATCGCACAAGCCAATGCCGAGCTGCGCGGAAAGTCGCCGCTCGAGATCGTGAAATGGGCCATCAGCCAGGGTAAAGGCCGCGCCATCGTCTCCACGAATTTCCGTCCGTTTGAAGCGGTCGTCTTGCATCTCTGCGTGCAAGTGCAGCCGGATATCGAAGTGCTCTGGGTGGATCACGGCTACAATCGCCCGGCCACTTACAAGCACGCGGAGCAGTTGCGTAAGCAACTCGGCCTGAACATCAAGGCGTTCATCCCGAAGATGACCGTGGCGCATCGCGATGCCGTGTATGGCCCGATCCCCGACACGAACGACGAAGAAGGTCTGAAGCATTTCAGTGCGGTGATGAAATTAGAACCGTTCCAGCGCGGCATGAAGGAACTCGCCCCGAGCGTGTGGATCACGGCTCTGCGCAAGGTGCAAAACCCAAATCGTGCCGGCTTGGACATCGTCTCGCCGGATCCGAATTTCGGTTCGCTCAAGCTCAGCCCTGTATTCTACTGGAGCGATGCCGAGATGGAAGCGTACCTGAAGCAGCACAACCTGCCGAACGAGTGGGATTATTTCGACCCAGCTAAAGCTGATGAAAAACGCGAGTGCGGTTTGCACGCCACTTGGGGCGGTGCCGCAGTGAAGAAAGCTTAAGAAAAGATTTAGATGAAAAGTTACCATCTGGACCATTTGCAGTATTTGGAAACGGAAGCGATTCACGTGATGCGTGAAGTCGCGGCGGAGTTCGAGCGCCCGGCTTTGTTGTTCTCCGGCGGCAAGGACTCCATCTGTCTCCTCCGTCTTGCGGAGAAGGCATTCCGCCCATCGGATATCCCGATGCCGTTCCTGAACGTCGAGACCGGCCACGAGTTTCCTGAGTTGCTGGAATTCCGTGATCGCCGCGCCAAGGAACTCGGAGCGAAATTGATCGTCCGCACGGTGGATCAAGCGGTCGCCAACGGCACCGCTGTCCTGACGAAAGCGGAGATCAGCCGTAACAAATTGCAGATCCCCGTGCTGCTCGGTGCCATCGAAGAGTACCGTTTCGATTGCTGCATCGGTGGTGCTCGCCGTGATGAAGAGAAGGCGCGTGCGAAGGAACGCTTCTTCAGCTTCCGCGATGGCTTCGGCCAGTGGGATCCGAAGAACCAGCGTCCGGAATTGTGGAATCTCTACAACGCGCGCCTGAACCCGGGCGAGAACATGCGCGTGTTCCCGCTCTCCAACTGGACGGAGATGGATGTGTGGGAATACATCAAGCGCGAGAAGCTCGAAGTGCCGAACATCTACTTCAGCCACACGCGCGAGTGCTTCCGCCGTGCCGGTCAATGGTTACCAGTGCCGCCGCCGCATACCGATCCAAATACACCCGATCCATTTGCGGGTGCGCGTCCGGGCAACGAGCCGCGCAAGACGATGGTCTGCCGCGTGCGCACGATCGCAGACATGATCAGCACTGGCATGCTGGAATCCCCGGCCACGACCATTGATGACATCATCGGTGAGATCTCCGCCGCTCGCGTGACGGAACGCGGTTCCCGCGCCGATGACAAGGCTTCCGAAGCCGCGATGGAAGACCGCAAGAAGCAGGGGTATTTCTAAGATTCCGTGAGCGAATCCCCATTAAATCCTGAGAATCGCATCGCGCTTTTTCAAAAGCGCGAGATTCGTCGTGTCATTCACGAGGGGGAATGGTGGTTTGTCATTGCTGACGTTATTGCTGTTTTAACCGATTCAGTAGATCCCTCTGGCTATCTGAAAGATATGCGTCGAAGGGATCCTGAAATCAGCAAAGGGTGGGGGCAAATTGCCACCCCCCTTTTGGTTGATACAACAGGTGGGCAGCAAAAGCTTAACTGTGCCAATACTGAGGGTGTTTTCCGTCTGATTCAAAGCATTCCTAGCCCCAAAGCTGAACCGTTCAAGCGTTGGTTGGCCAAAGTGGGTTATGAACGCATTCAAGAGATTGAGAATCCCGAACTCGCCAGCAAGCGTGTGCGTGCTATCTACAAGTCTAAAGGCTATTCAGAGGACTGGATCGAGAAACGGATGCGTTCCATTGCCATTCGTGATGAACTGACGGATGAATGGAAAAAACGGGGAGTCAAGGAACAGCGCGAGTATGCCATTCTGACCGCAGAGATATCCAAAGCGACGTTTGGCCTGACACCGACGGAATATACAGAATTGAAAAACCTTAAGCGTGAGAACCTTCGTGATCACATGACGGATCTCGAGCTTATTTTCTCAATGCTGGGTGAAGCATCAACCACCGAGATAGCGAGAAACAAAGATGCTCAAGGCTTTCCACAAAATAAAAAAGCTGCTTTAGAAGGTGGCGCAGTAGCAGGCAATGCTCGACGGGAGTTGGAGCAACGGAGCGGACGCAAGGTGGTCACCTCTGAAAATTATCTTTCGTTAACCCAGTCAGTTAAAAAAGCTAAACGTGTGAAAGGGAAATCATGACGGCGGAGTTGAATTTGAATGCATGATCCGATTTACACTTTGAATTGATTAAGATTTTTATCCCATGAGTCAGCATCCTATCGAAATTCTCCGGTTCAACACGTGCGGCAGCGTGGATGACGGCAAGTCCACGCTCATCGGCCGTCTGCTCTACGATTCGAAGTCGTTGATGGAAGACCAGCTTGAGGCGTTGCAGCGCTCGGCGGACATCACCGGTGGTGGTCAGGTGAATCTGGCCAACCTCACAGATGGTCTGCGTGCGGAACGCGAACAAGGCATCACGATCGATGTGGCCTATCGCTACTTCGCTACGCCGAAGCGCAAGTTCATCGTGGCCGATACTCCGGGGCACGTGCAGTACACGCGCAACATGGTAACGGGCGCCTCCACGGCGAACCTCTCCGTAGTGCTCGTCGATGCCCGTCTCGGCGTCATCGAACAGACCCGCCGTCACTCCTACATCGCCGCGTTGCTAGGCATTCCGCACGTGGTGTTCGCGATCAACAAGATGGACCTCGTGGATTGGAGCGAAGAGCGCTTCCTTGAGATCCGCGACGAGATCGAAGGTTTCTTGCCGCGCCTCGATGTGTTGAAGGATGTGAAGTTCATCCCCATCAGCGCATTGAACGGTGACAACGTGGTGGAGCCGTCCAAGCATACGCCGTGGTATCAAGGCCCCGCGTTGCTCGGTCATTTGGAGACGGTGCATATCGCGAGCGATTGGAACATGGGCGCTTTCCGCCTGCCGGTGCAATGGGTGAACCGCCCGAACAATCCGCGTGACCAGAAGTTGCACGACTTCCGCGGCCTGAGCGGCCAGATCGCTGGCGGCATCGTGAAGGTCGGCCAAGAAGTGCGCGTGCTGCCCGGAGGCCAGAAGAGCAAGGTGAAACAGATCTGGACCTACGATGGTGAGATTGAAGAAGCCTTCTGCCCGCAATCCGTCACGGTCGTGTTGGAGCACGACATCGACATCAGCCGTGGTGACATCCTGATCGGTCAGGAAAACTTGCCGGGCAAGAGTTCGGAACTGCATGCTCGCATCTGCTGGATGCATGACCGTCCGCTGGCAAGCGGGAAGAAATACTTCCTTAAGCACGGCACACAAACCGTGCAAGCAATCGTCACGGCCATCGAGCATAAGATCAATATCCAGACGTATGATGTGGAACCCGCGCCAGCCGCGCTTGCGATGAACGACATCGGCGAGATCCGCGTGCGCGTTTCCAAGCCGCTCATCTATGACGGCTACTCCACGAACCGCCTCATGGGCTCCTTCATCCTCATCGAGCAAGGAACGAACCTTACGGTCGGTGCAGGCATGCTCCACGCACCGTTGGAACCTGTGAAGCCGGAATACGACGACTTCGCGATCTAAGCGAAACGCTTAAAAATTCAAACCCGATGAAGCGCAATGCCTCATCGGGTTTTTCATTTGCCGACTTACAAACGGTGCGCGACTGAAATCTACTCTCCCCAGAAAGATTCCAGCCAGCGTCCCGCGTGATGGCGAAAACGTCGGTGCCAGGGGGCTTGTGCTTCGGGTGCAGGTGGAGCTTCGCGCAACCGGATTTGGAGCCGCAGCATGCCGTGATCATTCACGCCCAGGCGCACGCGGCGGAAGTGTGTGTCATTGGTGAAGGACGTATTCATGGGTGCCTGCACTTGCTATTAGCACAGGCGATGCCATCGTCATTCCTGCTGCATGAAGCTGCATTTCGAACGTCACGGTGAAGGCCCGCCCATGGTCATCCTGCACGGTCTGCTGGGCAGTGGAGACAACTGGCATGGTATGGCAAAAATCTGGGCACAAAACTTTACAATTCTTGTCCCTGATCTGCGGAACCACGGTCGCTCACCGCATGCGAATGAAGCGGGCTTCGCTGCGATGGCGGATGATGTGCGCGAATTGATGGATGGTGACGGTCTCTCGCAAGTGACTGTGCTGGGCCACTCTCTAGGTGGAAAGGTGGCGATGCAACTGGCGATGGATTATTCCGAGCTGGTGAAGCGCCTGATTGTCGTGGACATCGCGCCAAAAAGTTATCCGCCCGCGCACAAAGCTTTGCTAGACGCGCTTTTAGCCGTGGATTTGTCCAAGTTCACGACACGCAGTGAAATCGATGCCGTGCTGGCTGGCTCTATTCCACAACCAGCCATTCGCCAATGGTTGCTGAAAAACTTGGGCCGCCTCAACGAAGGCGCCTTTTATTGGAAACCAAATCTGCGAGTGTTGCATGAAAAATTGGCGGAACTCTCCGGCGATTTTGCAGAAATGCGAGCGTTCCACGGGCCGACACTTTTTGTGGCCGGTGGGAATTCCAATTACATCCGCTCGGAGGATGAGCCGCGCATCCGAGAATATTTCCCGCAAGCGCGCTTGGAGACGATTGCAGGGGCAGGACACTGGGTGCATGTGGATGCGCCGGGAAAACTGATTGAACTGGTCCAGCAATTTGCCGGAGAATAGGGGCACCAGATGAGTTCCAGTATTGAGCAATCCATTACCTGTCCGAAGTGCGGGCAGAAGCAATCGTGCACTTTGTGGGAGAGCGTGAATGTCACGTTGAACCCGGAGTTGAAGCAGCGGGTGTTGCAACGTGAACTGAACCAGTTCACCTGCACGGGTTGCGGTCATGGGGCCAGCATCGCCACAAATCTGCTCTATCACGACATGGAGCGAAAGCTGATGCTCTGGCTCGTTCCTCAAGCTGATGGACAGGCTCCGCACAATCTGGAGATCGATCCGAAACTTCAGGTGCTTTCCGAATCCTACAAACTGCGCCTGCTCGGCAGTTACAATGCGTTGCTGGAAAAGATCCGCATCTTCGATGATGGCCAGAATGATTGTTTCGTAGAACTACTGAAACTCGTCGTGGAGGCGCAAGGCCAGAATCCTGGTAACAAGCGTCTACTCTATGGCGGCTTACGCGAGATCGGTGATGTAGATCCAGAGTATCAGATCCTTTTTTTGGAACTGGTGAAGGATGGGCCACCGATGGAATACGCGCTGCCACTCGGTGAGATGAAGGAACTTTTGTGGGAGCGTTTCCCGGATGATGTGTTCCAGCCCATCAGCAGCGGGCAATGGCCCGTGGTGGATCGCAAGTATGCGGCGAAGTGTTTTGAGGAAGCGGAGCCTTGAGTCGTATTGGATCGCGGCTGTGTCCTGCATAGCGGGATCAGCCGCAGCAGGTGAAACAAGCCAGATTTGCCTCGAAATATTTCAGCCTCTCTCTGTTTTCGCACCCGCTGCGGCTGGTTCTCTTGAGGAGAACACAGCCGCGGTCCAAAGACGCTTACTTTCCTTCGCGCCCATGTGGCGCTTTGAAATCCTGTGCGGGACCGATGGGCACGATGCGGGTCGGATTGATGTCTTCGTGCGTGATGTAGTAGTGGCGCTTGATGTGATCCAGATTCACGGTATCCGCAATGCCCGGCTGTTGATACAGGTCGAGCAGATAACCATGTAAATTCGGATAATCCACGATGCGACGCACGTTGCATTTGAAGTGGCCGTGATAAACGGCGTCGAAACGGACGAGTGTGCAGAATAACCGCCAGTCTGCTTCTACGATTCGCTTGCCGAAAAGATAACGCTGTGAGGCCAGACGTTTCTCCAACTCATCCAAGGCATTGAACAGTTCGCGGCAGGGTTTCTCGTATTCACTTTGGCTAGAGGCGAAGCCGGCTTTGTAAACGCCGTTGTTCACGTGATCATAGATGAACTCGGAAAGCTGCGCGTGTTCTTGCTCGATATCCTTAGGGAAAAGATCGACTGACTTGTCACTGAATGCGGCGAAAGCGTCATTAAACATCCGGCAGATGTCGTCTTCGGAATTGTTCACGATGCGACGCGTTTCCTTGTCCCACAACACGGGTACGGTGACGCGGCCTTTGAAATCAGGATCAGTGAGTGCGTAGGCTTCGCTTAGAAATCTGAAGCCGTTGATGGGATCACGCGTGTGTCCGGGGCCATCGGAGAAGGACCAGCCGCGTTCATCGCGCACAGGATCGGTGACGGTCACGCCAATGACGTCCTGCAATCCTTTCAGATTACGGACGATGAGCGTGCGCGAGGCCCAAGGGCACGCGAGCGAAATGTAGAGGTGATAGCGCCCCGCGACAGCCGGGTAAGCCGTGGAGCCATCCGCTGAAACCCACTCGCGAAAGGCGTCTTCCTGTCTTTGGAAACCGCCGGACTCGCTTTGTTCGGAAGAGAACTGTGACTTCGCGCTCATGGCAAAAGATACGTCGACACTTCTGCCTGTCGAGGGAGTGGACGCTGGTTAAGCGTCGATTGCCTTGATGCGGCGTTCGTGGCGGCCACCACCGAAGGGCGTATTGAGAAAGGCGTTCACAATCGCAATCGCCGTTTCTTCGGTGACCATGCGTTGGCCGATGGAGATGATGTTCGCGTTGTTATGCTCGCGCGTGAGTTGCGCAGACTCCACGTTCCAGCACAGGCCACAACGGATGCCTTTGACGCGATTGGCCACGATGGCTTCGCCATTGCCGGAACCGCCGAGGACGATGCCGCGCTCGAATTCACCAGCGGCCACACGCTCTGCAACAGGACGGATATACTGCGGGTAATCGACGGCAGGTGTTTCCGTGTAGGGACCCAAATCATGCACATCATGGCCCAAAGATTTCAGGTATCGGCCGATGATCTCTTTGTAACGGACACCGGCGTGGTCGCTGCCCAAGGCAATCTTCATAATAAAATGAGTTACTGAACGGGCGGGATGGTGCCTTTGGCGCATGGAAGTGAAAAGTAAAACGTAGCACCTTCGCCGACTTTGCCTTCCGCCCACGTCTTGCCGCCATGACGGGCGATGATGCGACGTACGTTCGCCAAACCTACGCCGACGCCTTCGAATTCCTCTTTGCGGTGCAAGCGCTGGAAAACGCCGAAGAGCTTGTCCGCATACTTCATGTCGAAGCCCACGCCGTTGTCTTTCACGAAGATGGTGGCCTCTGTATCGTTCGCTGAAGCCCCAATTTCGATCACCGCAGGATTGCGTGGTTTGCTATATTTGATGGCGTTGAGGATCAGATTGCTCAAGACGTGCCGAAGGAGAAAGGGATCAGCTTGTACGTTGGGCAAATCTGCGATATTCCATTCTATGTTCCGGTCTTTCGTCTCGGGCTTGAGCTGCTGGATGATCTCTTCCACCAGTGCTTTCAGTTCCACCTCGGTCTGCCACATCTCCGTGCGGCTCATGCGGGAGAATTCGAGCAGATCATCGATCATCTGGCCCATCTGTTTGGCGGAACTGGCGATGAGACCTAGGTAGTTGCGCTCCTCATCGGTGAAATGCGAATCGGAATCTTTGAGGAAATCTATAAAGCCATTGATATGCCGCAACGGAGTGCGCAGATCGTGGGAAACCGAATAGGAAAAAGCTTCGAGTTCTTTGTTCGCCTCTTCGAGTTGCACCGTGCGTTCGCGAACGCTTTGACCCAAGGCGATGTTTTCGAGGCGCAAACGCCGTATCGACATGGCTCGAGATAGCACGGGGAGAACGACGCTCAGTTTGAATGGTTTCAGGATATAATCCAACGCGCCGGACTTCATCGCTTCCACGGCGGTGGCAATGGTGCCTTCACCGGTCATGATGATCCCGACAAGATCGGGATCTTTCTCCAAGGCTCCTTGGAGCAAATTGATACCGTTCATCTCCGGCATCATGAGGTCGGTGAGCAGCAGATCGTATTCAGATTTCCTCAGGCTTTCGAGCGCCGCTTTGGCGGAGGAGAAGCCGACCGTGTCGTAGCCGTGATCCTTGAGCGTGTTGCACAGCGCCTTCATCTGGGCGCTTTCGTCGTCGACGATCAGGATTCTTGGCGCTGGAGTATCGGCCATAGGCTTAAGGTTTGCCTGTCCAGGCTGGCTGGTTCGCATGAGCTTGTCTCAGGCGGCAGGGCTGGCGGACAGTTTCACAATGTTCCGCGATTTATGCAAATGTCCAAATCCTGTCATGGATTTTTTTGTGTCAATTGCGCCAGGGCTTCGCGCATTTCCCGTAATTTTGGCGGTTTGTTCAATACTTTGTCCACATGCGGCGGGATGTCCCCTTCTGCCACGAGCCGCTGGCCCCAGCCGGTGAGCATGATCACGGGTGTGTTTTCAGAAATGCTCTTGATGGCAGCGGCGACTTTGCGGCCATCCACGTAAGGCATTCCCAAATCGGTGATGACGGCAGAAAATCGTTCACCACTGTCGTGCGTCTTGCGGAAGGTGTCGATGCCTTCCTGACCGCCATTGGCAGAGACGATGGCATGACCATCACCGGCAAGGGTGTCAGAGAGAGATTTGATCAGGAGCGGGTCGTCATCAACGATCAAAATGCGGAGACGGCTGGGGATCACGAAAGCCTCGGCCGCCGGGCCGATGTGTCCATTGGTGGTGACGGGCACAGGGAAGCCGATCCGCATGGTGGTACCTTTGCCAGTTGCGCTGTCGATCTCGATCTCGGCATTGTGACGGCGCACGATGCCGTAAACCATCGCCAGACCGAGGCCGGTGCCGCGTTCGCCTTTGGTGGTGAAGAATGGTTCGAGGCAACGCCGCCGCGTGCTTTCATCCATGCCCACCCCTGTATCGCTGACTTCGATGTGAACGAGTTTGGAAGGTGGTTGGGATGTTTTGGTGCGCAGCGTCAATGTGCCGCCTTCAGGCATGGCATCGACGGCGTTGAAGATGAGGTTTACCAGGGCTTCACGGATCTCGCTTTCCACACCCATTACTGGAGGCAGTTCTGGAGCGAGATCGGTTTCCAGTTTGATGAAGATGCCTCGTTGTTGCGGCATGTCGCTCCAGCGGGCGCGCGCGAGGTCGATGACCTGTTGCACAAGCTGGTTCAGCTTCACCGGCAGCAAAGTGAGCTCCGTTTCGCGCTGGCGGTAGAATTCACGCATGCGTGCGACGGTGTGGGAAACATCCTCGATCGCGTGTTGGATGGTGGTCAGGTAATCGCGGGCGCGCTCACTGAGGTTCGGTTCCCGTTCCAGCAAGGATTCGGTGTAAAGCGCGACGGGTGAGATGGCGTTGTTGATGTCGTGGGCGATGCCGCTGGCCATCTGTCCGAGGGCCTTCAGGCGTTCTTGCTGCATGATGGCCTGCTGGGTTTGGCGCAGGTCATCGTACGCTTTTTGCAGTGCTTCGTAGAGATTTGCCTGATGCGCGGCGAGGGCGACGTGTTCGCTCAATTGCCGGAGAAACTCGCATTCGCCACTGCTGAAACTGTTAACTGTTTTCCTGGCGGCTACCAGCACGCCGAAGACTTTGCTTTCGACGAGCAAGGGAGCGGCGACGAAGGAGCGCAGGCCGCCTTTGGCTAGACGTTGCGGGAAAGGGAACTTGGCCTCGCTTATATCCGGCTCGTAGACGAGCTGGCCGCGTACACAACGGGAAAGGCCGTTTTGATCGATTTCGACCTTGGCCTGATTTGTCATGGCGAGATCCGTGGCCAAGGTCTGGCATTGCACACCCACATTGGCCACGGTGAGCATGTTCGCCGAGGGGTCGTAGAGGCAGATGCAGATGAAGTCGATGGGCAGGCGCTCTTCCAAGGTTCGGACGACCACCTGGAATATGCTGGGCAGGTCGAGGCGTTCGCCGATGGCGCGCGTGATGCGATGCAGGAGTTCGAGGCGCGCCAGTTGGGATTGTGTGCGGATGTCTGCTTCATTGCGTTGAGCGACTTCCTCTTTCAAAGACTCATTGGCTTTGCGCAGCGCCGCATCGCGTTCATCGATGCCCCTAAGGAATAGATTGAAGGCATCGGTCAACGCGCCGACTTCATTTTTTCCATTAGGCGGGACGCGTACGGAGTAGTCTTTCTTCTCGGCGATGGTTTTGACCGTTTCCGTCAATGCCAGCAAAGGCTGGGAGATCGGCTTTTGCAATGGCTTGGCCACAACAAAGGCGATGAGGACTGAACCGAGCACGACGAGCAGGCCGATGAACAGGGAAACACCCAAACGCTGGAACAGGCCTTTCAGGTCGCTTTGGAGATAGAGCGTGCCGATGCGTTTCCCGTCCAGATCGATAGGGCGGTAGAGTTTCAAATTACCTGCGGCATAACGATGGCCGTCCTTGCCCGGGTGGTCGGGGAAATCGATGACGTTCCCCTCGCGTTTGTAATCGGCAAAGGGTTCACCTTTGGCATTGTAAACACGGGCGGCGATGATGTGGGGCTCGGATTGCAACGCCTGCAGCACTTGCGCCGCTGCCTCGTTATCCTGAAAGGAGAGGGCAGCGCGGGTGTTTTGGGCGAGCACGTCCGCCAGCACAGTCGTGCTCCGCGCCATGGTGATCCGATAATCGAAGAACTGGTAAATGGCGAGCAGGCCGCAGGCTAGGAGAAGGACGACTACGCAGGTAAGCTGGATGACCAACGTCACTTTCCGCTTCAGGGGAAGGTCATTGAGCCATTTCATGCTATTTGCCCCCCTTTCCCTCGACGATTTTTCCAAGGCTCAGGAGATCGGAGCGGATCTTGAGGCCGCAACGCTGGGCGGCGGCCGGATTTATCTCAAAGCGGATCTTGGTTTTTTCCGGATAAAAGCCGATATGCCCGCCACCGGTGCAGAATCCGTCCGTTTCCCCCACTACGAGTATCGGACGGGTGGCGGCATCGGCCACTGCTTTGAAGACATTGTTCTTCTCGGACTTGGAGATGAAGAGCATCTGGCAGTCTTTGAGATCTTCCACTTTTTTTGCCCGTTTCACCTGGATCTTCCGGTTTTTCACCGTTTCACCCTGGGTGGTGGCCTCCAAGACCTGGCCGAACGGGTCTTCTCCCAAGATGCCGATGCGAAACGGATCGCCCTCGCTCGAGAAGGCTTCGGGCTCCCAATCAACGAATTTGGTGAAGTTCAGGAGGAAGGCGGCCTTGATCTGGTACTCCTTGGACTGGCCAAGGGCGTAGAGCGGCAGGAGCGCCAACAGGCAGAGAACGACGAGACTGCATTTGGAGCTTGGGCGAGACATGATGTTGCTACCACCGCAAGGTGACCTTTCCGTAGACGCTGCGCTGGATCTCCTGGGCACTGTTGAATTCCGCATGCTGCCGGTCCCAGAGGTTCTGGCCGACCACGGCGAATTCCATGTTCTTGTAATGCCAGGCGAGGCGCACATCGAACGTGAAGTAGCGTGGCACCTGCGGGTCGGAAAGTGAGGAGACGAAGCGCGCGGTCGTATCGAGTTCGAAGTTCTGCGGCAGATCGAGGATGGATTGCAGCACGATCTGGTTTTGCGGGTCATTGCCTTGGCTGGCGAGGACGGCTTGGGTCACATTATGGCCCAGTTGGCTCCAGAGGTCTTTGTGGAAATAAGTATAACCGCCGCGCAGCCGCCACCAATCAGCCGCCTGGTAAACACCGGAGAGTTCGAGGCCGTATGATTGGCCTTCGGCACCGTTCTGGATGGTGAAGGGGATGGGCACACCGGTGGCTGCGGGTTCGACGCTATAAACATCCGTGTAACGGTTGTAGAACGTGGCCAGAGAGAGGGAAATGCGTTCTGTGGGCTGGAGGCGGTAGCCCAGCTCATAGGCTATGAGGCGTTCGGCTTCAAAGTTCGGCCCGCCAGCAATGATGTAGGGCGGGGTGATGGGAATGTGATAATCCGAATCGATACGGCTGGGGGTGCGGACAGCGCGCGAAACGGCACCCCAGACGGTTTGCCGTTCAGTGGGTGTCCAGGCCAGACGGGCTGATGGCTGGACTTCAAAGCCGGAGAAGTCGTTGTGTTCCAGCTTGGTGCCAAGCGTGAGTTTCAAACGGTCCGGCAGCAAGGTTATCTCATCCTGCAAGAATCCACTGAAGAGCTGCATGTTCCGTTCCACGGGAACAAAGCCGACGATGGCGGTGCTGGTGGGTGTCTTGTCCTGCATCAGGCGATAGCCCGCGCCCCAGAGGAGGTTGTGACGTTCACCGATCGCAAAACGATGCTGAAAATCGAGGTCATAGGTGTTGAGCCGGTCGGTGATGGTGCTGGGGATGTCGCGCCGCCAAGTGCGGTCCCAATAGAGCTGGAGGCTCATGTCGGATTCCTCCGAGAAAGTATGAGTCCAGCGGCCCAAAACATTTTGACCATCCAAGCCAGAAACGGCGGATGTCGGAACGTTCTGTATATCGCCACTGTAGAAGTCGCCTTGCAGAGTGAGCGTATTGGCTTCCGAGGGATAGTAATCCATGCGGAAACCGCCATTGGCCATGTCCCAGGCGTTGATGCCGTCACCGCGATTAGGGGTGCGTGTGCTGTCGCGCTCGAAGCGTTGCATGTAAACGCGGTAGAAGAAGTTCGTGCCTGCCTGCCCACCGTAACGGATCGCACCGTAATTGTTCAGGAATGTGCCTGCAGCGGCGGATACATAGAGACCTTGGGTTTCCTTGGCGCTTTTGGTGATGATGTTGATCACGCCGTTGACCGCATTGGCGCCCCAGAGAGTTCCGCCTGGACCGCTGACGACTTCGATGCGGTCGATATCTTCCATCAGGATATTTTGGGCATCCCAGAAGACACCGGCATCCAGCGGTGTGTAAACGGAGCGGCCATCGATCATCACGAGGAGTTTGTTGGCGAAGACGGCATTGAAGCCGCGTGAACTCACCACCCAGCCGTAGGAATTGATTTGCTGTACCGTGAGATTTGGTGCCAGGCGCAAGGCATCAGCCAAGGTCATGGCGCCTGAGCGGCGGATGTCTTCTCCCGTGACGACTTGAACTGCGGAAGCGGAGCGGGAAAGTCTTTCCGGAGTCTTGGTAACGATGGTCACGTCCTGATCCATCAGTTCGGCAAGACTCATCGATTTATAGATAGGCGCGCCAGCCAGATTGGTGGATGAACCTGAGCTCTCTTGCGCCCTCAAAAGGCCGGTGCTGAAATAAGAAACATACAGCAAAATAGCGAGCCAGCGTCCTGTGTTTAAAGGACGCGGCAGCGATGCTGATAGATTTTTTTGTCCGGTCTCGAACATACGTTAACGCTGTTATTCGATGACAATTAGCCTTTGCGCCCCTCCCATTCCGTTGATGCTGGCAGTCAAACAAACTGGCAGTGGAATAACAAGCGGCTTTTCCTGGAATGAGAATCTTTATGTTCCGAGCAGCGATTGTGCTCCATCTATATATATGTCTGTGCCGGTAATGTGAGTTGCGGCGCTTGAGGCAAGGAAACAGGCCAGTTCGGCGACCTGTTCAGCTGTGCCGGGTTCGTTCTCTGAGAGCGGGATATAGGGTTGCTTGGCCGGCAGCGGGATTTTCTCCACGTTTCTGATCGCTGTGGATTTGCCGATATTCGTCCGTATGGCTCCGGGGCAGATGACGTTCACGCGGATCTTATGCGGCGCCAATTCCAAGGCGGTCATCTTGGCGAATGCCACTTGTGCGGCTTTCGAGCAGGCGTAAGCGGTGGCGCCCAAATTGTTGAACATACGGTTGCCGTTGATGGAGGCGACGATGATTACCGAGCCGCCCCGCGCGCGCAGCATGGGCAGTGCATATTTCAACGTCAGGAAGGTGCCGCGCAGGTTTACCTGCATGGTCTCATCCCACTCTGCGGTTTCGAGTTCATCCACTGGACACCAGACACCATTGATTCCGGCGTTGATAACGAGGACGTCCAATTGAGTCCATGTCCTGGCGCAGGTAGCGAACGCTTCACGCATGGGTTCTTCCAAGCCGACATCGGCACCCAGGGCGATGTGCTGGCCGAGACCCTCGAGTCTCGCTGCCGTTGTCTCAGAATCGTCTAACTTGCGGCTGAGAACGGCTACGGATGCGCCGTGTTTAGCGAGCATCTGAGCCGTGGCCAAGCCGATGCCAGAGGCTCCGCCTGTCACCAAGGCGGTTTTGCCTGAAAAGTCAAAAACGTTGGTGATCATGGTATTCAAGGAGACCTGCATTTGCGCGCCCAGCCATGGTACACCTGTTTTCTCAAAGTGCATCTTCCCCGAGATGGAAAAGTCAAAGTCCCTTCCCGTGGTTGACAAGCGCGGTTTCGTTGGAAACACTGTCGGCGCGGTCGGAGGCCAACTTAGCTCAGCGGTAGAGCAGCTGTTTTGTAAACAGCCGGTCGCCAGTTCAATCCTGGCAGTTGGCTCCACCTTTCTAATTCTGCTTCCCGATGGTAATTTCCGCTTTTGCCAGGGTTCTTTCCGTGTTAGGCTTTCAGGGAATCGCAAGGGGAGCCGATATGGGATGCTGGATAGTGTCGTATGAGCAAGCTGAAGGTATTACATTTGGAAGATAGCCCCGTCGATGCGCTGCTGGTGAAACGGGCCATGGAACGGAGCGGGTTTCAGGTCGACTGGCAACATGTCGACGATGCGGGCCAGTTCCGTAATTCCCTCAAGCAAGCCGGCCTTGATCTTATTTTGGTGGATAACGGCCTGCCCGGTTTCAGCGGCCAGGATGCTCTCAAACAAGTGAAGGAGAATTGCCCCGGGGTGCCGTTGATTTTCGTATCCGGCGCGGCAAATGAAGCCCAAGTTAAAGAGTGCTTCGCGGCGGGAGCCACGGATTTCGTCCTGAAAGATCATCTCTGGCAGCTCACAGCTGCAGTCAAACGGTTACACCTGGGCAAACCGGGAGCCACGCCCGCACCAGAGGATGGTGCCGGTCCGGTCGGGCTGGCGAAGGATGAATCCCAACTGGAGAGGCACAACCGGGCGATGCGGCGGCTGGTGCAGGCAGTGCAGGAATTATCTCATGCGCGCTCGCTGGATGCGGTGACTGCGATCGTCCGGAAAGCTGCGCGTGAATTGACCGGGGCAGACGGTGCAACGTTTGTTCTGCGGGATGAGGACAAGTGCAGTTATGTGGATGAAAACGCGATCGGGCCCTTGTGGAAGGGGCAGAAGTTTCCGTTGAGCGCGTGCATCAGCGGATGGGCGATGCTGAACAAGAAGCCAGCGGTCATCCCGGACATCTACGTGGACCCGCGCATTCCGGTGGATGCGTATCGCCCTACCTTTGTGAAGAGTCTGGTGATGGTCCCCATCCGCACCAGCGATCCGATCGGGTCGATCGGCAATTACTGGGCCACGCCTCACGAGGCGACTGCGGAAGAAGTGGAGTTGCTGCAAGCCCTGGCGAACACGACTTCTGTGGCGTTGGAGAATGTGCAGGTTTATTCGGAATTGGAGCAACGGGTCCAGGACCGCACGTTGCAACTGGCCGCTGCGAATCGCGAACTGGAAGCATTTTCCTATTCTGTCTCCCATGATTTGCGCACGCCTATCCGCAGCATCGATGTGCTGGCCACATTGATCGCCGAGGAAAAGGAGAACAGGTTAAGCGTAGAGGGGACGGGATATTTGGCGAAGATTCAGGAGGAAACGCGGAACATGTCCGCACTGATCGATGATCTGCTGCGGCTGGCCAAGCTCTCCCGGGTGGAGCTGCACAGTGAGACAGTGCCGCTGAGCCAGTTGGCGGAAAAGATTTTGAAAAAGTTCCAGGCTCGCGACATGGAGCGCAAAGTTCGCACGCAGATCCAGCCAGCCATTGAAGTCAAGGGGGATGCCGGACTGCTCCAGGTGGTATTGGAAAACCTTCTTTCCAACGCATGGAAATATTCTTCCCGCAGGCCGGACGCTTCCGTGGAGTTTGGTTGCCTGCCGGCGGCGGATGAGGGGGGTGATCCGGTCTTTTTTGTGCGCGACAACGGTGCCGGTTTCAGCATGAGCTTCACTGACCGCCTGTTCCAGCCATTCCAACGTCTTCACTCGCCGGAGGAATTCACTGGCAATGGAGTCGGTTTGGCGACGGTTCAGCGTATCATCCAGCGCCACGGCGGCAAGATATGGGCGAAGTCTGAAGTGGGGCAGGGGGCGACCTTCTTTTTCACCATTCCTCAGGGTGTTGCATCGAATAGGATGTGATGTCGAGTTGGCAGATTTATTGAATAACTGCCCCTTCCCACGTATCGAAAATAGGGTTATAAGACCTTTATGTACCGCCGTCTTCAGACATTGCTATGCGCCTCCGCATTCGCCGGGCTGTTGTTCCCGGTCACGGGTCAGGCTGTGGAAGTGTCGTTTGAGCGGGATGTGATGGCGGCGATCACCAAGACCGGTTGCAACATAGGCGGCTGTCATGGCAACCAATCTGGCAAAGCCAGCTTCAAACTTTCGCTGTGGGGAAGCGATCCGGATTACGACTACGATGCTCTGACCCGCGATTTCTTCGGGCGTCGTATCGATTCATTCAATCCCGATCAAAGCCTCCTCTTGTTGAAAGGTTCTGCGTCGCTCGCACATGAGGGCGGTCAACGCTTCACCAAGGACTCGCTGGAATACAAAGTCATCCGCGACTGGATTGCTGCTGGTGCCAAACGTGATCCGACGAATGCCCCCAAGGTGGTGAAGCTGGACGTCACACCGTTGGAGCGCATCCTCATCGCGCCGGACAAAAGTTTTAACATCAAGGCAACCGCGACTTTCTCCGATGGCACAACGCGTGATGTTACGCGCATCGCGACTTATGCGCCTGCTTCGCCGAAGGCGGCGGTGAGCATTGATGGCAAAGTAGAGCTGCAGAATGACGGCGAGACATCCGTGCTCGTGCGGTATCTGAACCAGCATGTGTCCGTCCGCACGGCGAGCCTGCCGAACCGGCCTTTCAAGTGGCAGAATCCCACGGCTTACAATTACGTGGATCGCCACATCTTCACCAAGCTCCAGAAGATGCGGGTGAATGCTTCGGCTGTATCTGCGGATCACGAATTCATCCGGCGCGCGTATCTGGACCTGCACGGCTTGCTGCCCACGGCGGAGCAAGCGCGTCAGTTTGTGGCGGATAAAGATCCGCAGAAGCGCAGCAAGCTCATTGATCGTCTGCTCGAACAGCCGGAGTATGCGGATTTCTGGGCGTTGAAATGGTCTGACTTGTTACGCAACGAAGAAAAGTCGCTCGATCGCAAGGGCGTGCAATCCCTGCACGCGTGGATTCGCCAGAGCTTCGCGGAGAACAAACCGCTCGACCAGTTCGCACGTGAACTGGTTTCCGCGCGCGGCAGCACGTATGCGAATCCGCCAGCGAACTATTATCGCGCCAGCCGCGATGCCTCCACACGTGCCGAGACGACCGCACAGCTCTTCCTCGGCAGCCGGCTCTCCTGTGCGCGTTGTCACAATCATCCTTTCGAGCGCTGGACGCAGGATGATTACTACGATTGGGCCGGCCTGTTCGCACGCATCGATTACAAGATCATCGAGAATAAACGTCGCGACCGCAGTGACTTGAACGAGTTTGTGGGTGAGCAGATCGTGTTCTTCAACGAGAGGGGTGAAGTGAAGAACGCGCGCACAGGCAATGACGCCAAACCACGTTTCCTCGGCATGACGAAGTCCACCGTGGCGCTTGAGGATGATCGCCTCGCGGCCTTGGGCGACTGGCTCGCCTCGCCGAAGAACGAGATGTTTGTGCGCGCGCAGGTGAACCGCATCTGGTTCCATCTCATGGGCCGCGGCATCGTGGATCCCGTGGATGATTTCAGCGTGAACAATCTGCCAAGCCATCCGGAATTGCTCGATGCACTCTCGGCGGATTTTGTGAAGAACAAGTTCGATGTGAAGCAGCTCATCCGCACAATCATGAATTCGCGGAGCTACCAGATCTCCTCCACGCCGAATGAATCGAACGCGGATGATGTGGTCAACTATTCACGCAACATCCCGCGCCGCATGCAGGCGGAGTTGATCCTGGATGCCGCCGCGCAATTGACCGGCACGACTTTGCGCTTCAATGGCTATCCGGAAGGCACTCGCGCCACGCAGATCCCCGGCGTTGAAGCCGTGCGTCGTCGTGATGCCAAGAGCGGTTCCGGTGAAGAGAACTTCCTGCAGACCTTCGGCAAGCCGCCGCGCCTCATTTCCACCGAGTGCGAGCGTTCGAACGACACCACGATGGGGCAGGCATTCCAACTCATCAGCGGGCCCTTGCTGAACGGCTTCATCAGCCGCGAGAACAACCGCATCGATACACTCATCAAAGCGGGCAAGACCAACGAGCAGATCATCGATGAACTCTTCTGGACCGCCACGAGCCGTGCCCCGGGCAGGGATGAGATGGGGATGACAATGACACATCTCAAGGAGGAGCCGGATCGTCGCAAAGCTTTGGAGGATGTGCTCTGGGCTCTCCTGAATGCAAAGGAGTTCGTGTTGCGGTATTGAGCTATTTCATCGGCTCCACCTTCATCATTGCCCTCCCGTCCTATTCGCCTACTTTTGACCCAGTGAAACTCCTGTTTATCGGTGACATCGTGGGCGAGCCCGGACGGCGCGCCGTGGCTAAACTTCTGCCCAAGCTCAAGGCGGACCATCGTCTCGATGTCGTCATCGCCAATGGTGAGAACTCCGCCGGCGGCGCAGGCATCACCCCCGGCACCGCAGAAGAAATCTTCGCTGCTGGCGTGGACGTCATCACCTGCGGCGATCACCTCTGGGACCAGAAAGAAGTGAACCAACTCCTGCTCCAGGAACCTCGTTTTGTGCGTCCACTTAACTATCCACCGGGCACGATTGGCCAAGGCAGCACCCTGTTGCAAAAAGACGGCCTCCCCCTTCTCGGCGTAGTGAACGTGCAAGGCCGCACCTTCATGGCCGCGCTGGAGAATCCCTTCACCACCATGCGCGCGGAAGTGAACAAACTCCGCCGCAGCACGCACCTTATCTTCGTGGATATTCACGCCGAAGCCACCTCGGAAAAGATCGCCATGGGCCGTTACCTGGATGGCGATGTCAGCGCCGTCGTCGGCACCCACACCCACGTGCAGACCGCTGATGAACAGATATTCCCCGGCGGCACCGCCTATCTCAGCGATGCCGGTTTCACCGGTCCGCAAGAAAGTGTGCTGGGGCGCAACATCGAGCCTGTTATCCAACGCTTCCTGACGCTCACCCCGCAACGCTTCGGCATCGCCACCGAGCGTATCGCCCTGCAAGGCGTCATCATCGATATCGATGACAATTCAGGCCACGCCAAGAGCATCAAGCGCGTGAACGAGATGTTGCCTGCCCACGGCTGACGGTCTTTGTCATCGTCATCGGACTCATGATTTCCATCACGATTCCCGTGATGCGACCCGCTCGCACCGCCAGATCCAAGAACGCGTGTGAAACAAACTTGGAGCAGATTCAAGACGCCATCCGTTCATGGTCCATGTCGGAAAAGAAATCGCCGACCGACAAGGTGGTTATAGAGAGCGTGGTAAAGTCATTGCGTGGAGGAATGCTTCCGAAATGTCCCGCTGGCGGCAGCTATGAGGTGCTTCAGGTTAAAGACCAACCCACCTGCACATTGGCATCCACACTGGGCCACAGTATTCATAAATAGCAGGTCGGATTTGATTGCTTTGATCGCAAAGCAGATGTAGCAAACACTCATCGCTTGCGGAGCGATAAAGTCAGTCGGGCGTGGAGGCCCATATTTTCCCTTGATGATTTACTGAGCATGTCTGCTCTGGTTGCCGCCACGTCTTCTCAATCACATCAAAAGAAGCGAAGTAATCATTATCATGTTCACTCCATGGGCAAGATGGGCGTTGGTCATTTTGACGGTCGCGATACTAACCGCGATCGCGCTCCCGAATTTTGTGAAAGCCAGAACCAATGTTAACAGGCCATCCTGTGTGGCGAATTTGAAGCAGATCGATGGTGCCATCCAGCAATGGGCTTTGGAAAACAAGAAGGAGGACAAAGATGCGCCGGATCTGAATGCGGCGGCGTGCTATCTGAAAGGTGGCGTGCTGCCCATATGTCCTAAGGGCGGCACCTACCGTGCCGGAGCCACAGTGATGGCCCCGCCGACCTGTTCCAAGGCAAACACCTTGGGACATTCACTGCCATAAGCGAGAAACGTGTGAAACTGAAACGCGGCCATTGGGCTTGGGATGTCTCCGGACTGCTGCTCGTAGCGGCGTTATTCTACGCCATCGCCGCTCCTAATGTGGTGCGGAAAGGACCCGCTCCCAAGAGCGCCTGCATCGCCAATTTGAAGCAGATTGATGGAGCCATCCAGCAATGGGCGATCGATAACAAATTGCCGGACACAGCGAAACCAGATTGGAATGCTGCGATGAAATACCTCAAGAACGGCAAACCACGACCGTGTCTCGAAGGCGGTGTCTATGCTCCGGGTAAAACGGTCGCCGACGTGCCAACTTGCAGCAAGGGCAGGGAACTCGGCCACACCCTCTAGGAGCGTGTCTCCGACCTGCAGTAATATCCACTTACAAACCCGGCCTCTGAACTGAACGGTATTCCCAAAACATCCCGCGGCCCTTCCTAGGCCTAACGGGCCAGAACATAAATCCATCATGCTGTAATGTTCCCTCCCCTCCTGCGTCTTTTCAGACAGTTGCGGGCTAAACCCCGCCAAAATTTGTTTGAGCAAAAAGCCCGATTGAGGTGTATATATGAATCAGAGAGTTATGCGTAACGCATTCGCCATCGTTTTCAGCCTGCTGCTGGTCTTGGGCCAGTGGACGGGCGCGATGCCGTCTGCCCCTCAGCGCCTCGCTGATGCCTGCGAGGATTGTTCCTGCAAAGCCGTAAGCTGCTGCATCGCTCCCGCAAGCACTCCGGCCCCGACCAATCCTGCGGCGCCGACTCCTTCCACCCGCGTCACTGAGCAGCAACAACTCGTCGCCGCGCTGGAAACCGCCGTCATCTTGCTGACTGCTCCCGTTCCCGCCCCGCGCGTGACCGGTCCGATCCATACCGTTGATTTTTCCATCTCCGCCGTTCCGCTCTACTGCTGGAACTGCACGCTTCTGATCTGAGATTCCTCCGCGCGCACGTGAAGTGTCTTCACGCCTCGCGCATTTCCTGACTCACAGCGCGTATTGCTACGCGCCCATCGGCCTGCGGCATCGTTCTGCCCTTTAGCCAGTGAATCAATCCCATAACCACCCGCCCTGACCGGGTGAAGTGTCAGCCGGAATCTCATGAAAACGTCCGTAAACCATTTAAGCGCAGTCGAATCGTCCATACCAAGCATGGTAGGGCGAGACTCCGTCGAGCTCTTGCCAAACCTCAGCGCTCGCGAAAACCCATTGAGTTGCTCTGGCAACAATACCAGCGTTCATACCCCAATCGCTGTTAGGGCCGGACGCGCCCTACCTTTGGCGCTCTTGGCCTTGTCAGCTTTGCTGATATCCAACAAACAAGGTATCGCGTCGGAAAACACCAATACCATCCCCCTAACCTCCACCTACATCACCACCCTCGCCGAGCAGATGCGCACGAATCATCCCGCGCTTCAAGCCGCCGGGAAACGCATCGAATCCACGCAGGCAAACGCCGCCTCCGTCCGCTCTTGGTCTGATCCCACGTTCACCGCTGGCGGTATGGCGGCGAGCAAATCCATGCGCGCCGATGACGGCGATTTCTTCTACGGTGTGGAACAAAAACTGCCCGTTTTCGGCAAAGAAAAACAGGAACGCAAAGCCGCCTCCGCCAGCATCGCTGTCGGTGAACTCGAACAGGAAGCTGCCTTTCAAGTGCTTCGTCGTGATCTTGCGAAAACGCTCTTCGATACCGCTTACGCATCCCGTGCCGTACGCGTCGCGCAAGAAGACATCGAATGGTTGAAATCCTTGGAACAATCCGTTGAGGCTCAATATGGCTTCGGCAATGCGACGCAGGCCGATGTCCTCCGCGTGCAGAACGAACTCGCCAAACGTCGTGAAGACTTGAAGACCACACAGCAGACACTTGATCACGCCATCTTCACGCTGAACCGTTTCCTGAATCTCCCGCTCACGAACGCGGGGCCCCATCTCACGCTGCCCGAGCTCGCCAAACCTATCGTCTACAACGAACGGCTTGCCCGTCTCGCCGTGAAGCACGAGCCGCAATTGCGTGTGATGCGCCAGCAACTCGGTGTAGCGGATGAAGAGATCGCGCTCGCGAAAATGCGTCGTCGCCCTGACTTGGGCGTGGGTCTGCAAGGCCGTAATTACACTGGTACCGGTGAATTTCGTTCCGGCGAGATCATGGTCTCGCTCTCACTCCCTTGGTTCAACCGCGAGCGCTATCGTCAAGACGTCATCCGCGAAGAAAAGAAGAAGGAAGCCTTGGAAAAAGAGGTGAACGACAAGGAACTTGGTGTGCGGCAGGAGATCCACGAACTCGTTCTGCGCATCGATGCCGCACACCGCGAAGCCTTGCTCTATCAGGACAATATCATCCCGCGCACGAAGCAGATGATCGAGAGCATGTATGCCACTTGGCAGACCAGCGCGGGTCCGCTGCGCGATTTGCTTGATGCCCGCCGCATGCTCCTCGATGCCGAACTGAGCCGCGCCAAGGCCATTACCGCCCAATATCAAGCCATGGCCGAACTCATCCTCTGCTGCGGCCTCGGAGATTTTGAATCCCTCGAAATGCTCGGCACCAACGTGCTGCCGGATTCCAGCCGGCAGTCCGAGCGCCCTCGCAATGCAACGGAGCCATCAAACTAAAACCGTTGAAACAAAATATTTCCATGAAAGCCACCACCTTCATCCTGATCGTCATCGCCCTCGCGGCGGCGGCCTTCGGCGGCTATTACGTCGCCGCCAAGAAGCACGCGCCCTCCGCCGGTGCTGAATCCTCCGGGCGCAAAGTCGCCTTCTACCAGAGCGCAATGCATCCGTGGATCAAGTCTGACAAACCCGGCAAATGCACCATCTGTGGCATGGACCTCACGCCCGTGTATGAAGGCGAGAAGGGTCTGGAATCGCAAGCAGGCATCGTATCGCTCGGTTCGAACACCATTCAGGTCATCAACGTGCAGACCACGCCCGCCACGCGCCAGCCTTTGACGCGCTCCTTCCGTTTCGCTGGCACGATCGATGACGATGATTCCAAGCATCGCGTGCTTTCCGCTTATGTGAAAGGCCGCGTGGATGAACTCTTCGTGAACTTCATCGGTGCTGAAGTCACCGAAGGTCAACCGCTCGCACGTATTTACAGCCCCGCATTGCTCGCTGCTGAACGCGAATACGCCAGCCTCCTGCGCAATCCACGCACAGGTGAGGATGCGCAACGCCTCGCCAGCATCGCACGCCTGCGACTCACGCAGTTCGGCTTGAACGAGAAACAGATCAGCGCACTCACGAACAAATCGCCCGAGGATATCCACACGGAGATTCTCGCGCCCATCACCGGCACCGTCGTGTCACGGAAAGTCTACGCGGGCCAGTATGTGAACGATGGCGATCCGCTGTTCGAGATCGCCGATTTCTCGAAGATGTGGCTGCTCTTTGATGCTTATGAGCAAGACCTCGCGTGGCTGAAGATCGGCCAGGAAGTGGAGATCACCACACCTTCCATCCCGAACAAGGTGTTCAAGGCTGCCATCTCGTTCATCGATCCGAACATCAACATGATGACCCGCAGCACCAAAGTGCGCGTGGAGATCCCCAATCCGGTCCTCGAGATCGATGGCGTGAAACGTCGCGAGATTTCGCACCGCCTCTACGCCGAGGCCCGCGTGAAGGTGGATTCCACACCCGCACTTGTCGTGCCACGTTCCGCCGTGCTCATGGCGGAGAGCGGCAAGGCTGTGCTCTATGTGGATAAAGGCGGCGGCGCGTATGAACAACGCACCGTGAAGCTGGGTCGCGCCGCCGATGGCGTCTGGGAAATTCTCGACGGCCTCAAAGAAGGCGAAGCCATCGTCACGCAAGGCAACTTGCTCATCGACGCCCAAGCACAACTCAACGCGGGTGTGAACACCGCCGCCACTCACGATCACGATCAGACTGAAACGAAAGCGAAACAACCTGCGACACCGAGCGTCAACTTGCCTGCGCTCACACCGGAGCAATCTGGTGCGGTCACTGATTACCTTAAACTCGCTGATGCTATTACCGCTGCCTTGGCCGCAGACAATCTCGCTGAGTTCAACACGCAAGCCGCGAAGACTCACGCCGCCACGCTAGCGTTTGCCAAAGCATTCGCGATGGATAGCCCATGGCGCAAGCTCATCGACCCGATTGAAAAGAGCGGGCACCTCACGAACGCCAACGATCTCGCAGGAGCGCGAAAAGTATTTCATCCCTTCAGCGTGGCCGTAGTGGATATGACCCAGGCCTTGCGCCGTCAGGAAAGCGCCTTCAAGCAGTTGAAGGTTTTCCGCTGCCCGATGACGAAGGACGCCTTCGAAGGCGCACCTCGCACGGCTGACTGGATCCAACTCAGCCCCACCTTACGCAACCCCTATTTCGGCGCCGAGATGCTCGAATGCGGCGTGGAGGTGAAGCCGTGAATGCTAGCCACAAAAACGGAGCGCGACTCTCCGAGTCGCAGCAATTCCAAAACAGGCAGGAGATGTCGAATTCTTTCGAAGGCCGCATGGTAATCGGGCGTTGCTGCGGGTCGGAGACCCGCGCTCCTTTTCGTGGCCATTCCTCAACCCTTTTCTTGCCATGATAAATCGCATCATAGAATGGTCGCTGCGGAACCGCTTCCTCATCGTTTGCGGTTTCCTCATCCTCACGGCGTGGGGCGTGCGTTCGCTGTATCGCACACCAGTGGATGCCATACCGGACCTGAGCGAGAATCAGGTCATCGTCTTCGCGGATTGGTCCGGTCGTTCACCAGAAGAGGTTGAGGACCAAGTCACGTATCCGCTCTCCGTGAACCTGCAAGGGCTCTCCGGCGTGAAGACCGTGCGTGCCTCGTCCATGTTCGGCTTCTCGCTCATCACCGTCATCTTCGATGACAAGGTGGATAATTACTTCGCGCGTTCCCGTGTGCTTGAGCGCCTGAACTATCTCACCACGTTGATGCCTCAAGGTGTCACACCGCAGCTTGGCCCAGATGCCACGGGGCTGGGGTGGATTTATCAATACTATCTCGAAGTTGACCCGAAGAAGGCGAAGGACGGTGGGATGGATCTTGGCCAACTCCGCGCCGTGCAGGATTGGTTCGTGCGTTATCAGTTGAACTCCGTACAAGGCGTCGCGGAGGTCGCGAGCGTCGGCGGTTTCGTGAAGCAATATCAGATCGAAGTCTCGCCTACGAAGATGCGCGCGGCTGAAGTCATGCTCAGCGACGTGATGACCGCAGTGCAGGACAGCAACCTAAACGTCGGCGGCAAGGTCATCGAGGAGAATGGCATGGAGTTCGTTGTGCGAGGCGTGGGGCTGGTGAACAAGACGGCGGACTTGGAGAACATCGTGCTCAAGTCCACGAACGGCGTACCCGTGTATCTGAAAGACATTGCCACCGTGCAAATCGGCGGCGATTTCCGGCGCGGCACATTGGATGTGAATGGCAAAGAAGTCGTGGGCGGTATCGTCGTCATGCGCACGGGTGAGAATGCGATGCAGGTCATCGAGCGCGTGAAAGAGAAGATCTCGCAAATACAACCCGGCCTCGACAAGCAAGGTATCACCATCAAGCCTTTCTATGATCGCAGCGAGTTGATTGATCGCACGATCGAGACACTGAAGCATGCGTTGTGGGAGGAGATGCTGCTGGTCACATTGGCGCATATCATTTTCCTGTTCCACTTCCGCAGCATTCTGATCGTCACCATTCCGTTGCCGGCTTCCATCCTCATCTCGTTCATCTTGATGAACCAGTTCGGCATCAGCTCGAACATCATGTCGCTTGCGGGCATCGCCATCGCCATCGGTGTGCTGGTGGATGCGGGCATTGTGATGACGGAGAATGTCATCCGGCATTGTGAACGGGCGGAAGAGGAGAAAGGACGAAAACTTACCTCGCAGGAAACTTGGCAAGTCACCCTCGAATCCGCAAAGCTCGTGGGCCGTCCTATCTTCTTCTCCATGGCCATCGTTATCCTCGCGTTCATGCCCGTATTCGTGCTGAGTGGACAAGAGGGCAAGCTGTTCCATCCGCTGGCGTGGACAAAGACATTCGCCGTGGTCGGTGCGACGCTCCTCGCGGTCACGCTCGTGCCAGTCATGTGCGCGATGTTCATTCGTGGTCCGTTCCATGCGGAAGATCGCAATTGGATCATGCGCTTTCTCATGTGGATCTATGAACCGTTCCTAGATCTCGCCTTGCGCTGGCGCAAGACGGTGATGTTCGGCGCGTTAGTGATTCTGGTGATCTCCCAAATCGTTGCATGGGGATTGCCGCGTGAATGGCATCAGAAGATCGATGCGCAGAAGCACCCAAAGCTGGCGAAGCTGACAGCGGGGTTTGGGCGCGAGTTCATGCCGACGTTGAATGAAGGCTCGTTGCTCTTCATGCCGGTACTGCTGCCTTCCACGTCACTCACGGAAGTGAAACGTATCATGGCATGGCAGGACACGGTCATCAGTCAGACGCCGGAAGTGTTGAGCGTGGGCGGCAAGCTCGGCCGCGCTGAGACGGCCACTGATCCTGCGCCCGTGGAGATGATCGAGACGACAATCATGCTCAAGCCGGAAGCGCAATGGCGCGCGGGTATGACGCGACAGAAACTCATCGCGGAACTCACAGAGATGTTGAGTGCGGTGCCCGGTTATGTGCCCGGCTTCCTGCAACCGATCGAGAATCGCATTCTCATGATCAGCACGGGCATCCGCGCTCAGGTCGGTGTGAAGATTCTGGGCGATGACATCAACGAGTTACAGAAGCTCGCGTATGATGTGGAGCGTGTGGTGCAGCAAGTGCCTGGTGCGGTAGGTGTCGCGCCTTCGCGTGTGCAATCGAAACCGTATATCGAGATCGAGCCGGATCGCGTGGCTATCGCTCGCTATGGCCTAAAGGTGCGTGATATTATGGAGATGGTGGAGACGGGCATTGGCGGGATGAATCTCACGACGACGATTGAGAAACGTGAACGTTATCCCATCCAGGTGCGTCTCGAACGCAGTGAACGCAATGACATCGAGCGGCTCGGTGAGATACTGGTGCCGACGCCTTCTGGCGCGTTCATCCCATTGGGACAACTCGCGCAGATACGCCGTGTCATCGGACCGAGTGAGATAGCGAGTGAGAACGGGCGCTTGCGACTCTTCGTGCAGGCGAATGTGCAGGATCGCGATCTCGGCGGCTTCGTGGATGACATCAAGGAACGCATCCAGCGCGACATCGTGCCGACGTTGCCTGCGGGGGTGACGATCGAATACAGCGGGCAATACGAGAACCAGCTTCATGCGGAGCAGACATTGAAGGTCATTTTGCCCGTGGTGATTCTCATCATCTTCATGCTGCTCTACATCGTCTATCACTCGGCGATGGAGGCGGCGCACGTCATTCTGGCGATCCCCTTCGCGCTGAGCGGTGGTGTCTTCCTGCAATACTGGCTGGGTTACAATTTCAGCGTGGCCGTTTGGGTCGGTTACATCGCGCTCTTCGGTATCGCAATCCAGACGGGCGTGGTGATGGTGGTGTATCTGGAAGAATATTTGGCGAAGAAGAAGGCGGAACGTGGTGATGCGTTTGATCGCAACGATCTCATCGAAGCGGTGAAGGAAGGTGCGAAGCTGCGTCTGCGTCCCAAGGTGATGACGGTGGCGACGACCATCGCGAGCCTGCTGCCCATCATGTGGAGTACGCGACCGGGTGCGGAAGTGATGCAACCGATCGCTGCACCGGTGATCGGCGGGAGCATCAGCAGCCTCATCCATATCTTGATCGTGACACCCGTGATCTTCGCATGGTTGCGAGAGAGGGAGTTGAATAGCCGCAAAAAGGCACAAGAAGCGCAAAGCAAAGATTTGGTTTAAATTAACAACACAAACCATTGAGAAAGAGAAAACATGAAAACGTTACTGACTACATTGGCCCTGGCCGCGCTGACGATCTGCGCGGTGAATGCGGAAGAGAAGAAAACGGAGAAGAAGGCGGAGCTATGCCCGGTTTCCGGTGAGGAGCTAGGCAGCATGGGCAAACCCTATGTCATCCAACATCAGGGCAAAGAGGTGAAGCTCTGCTGCAAATCCTGTGAAAAAGACTTTAAGAAGAATCCGGACAAGTATCTGAAGAAAATCGAAGGGAAGAAGTAAAACGCTTGCGAAATAGACCGCCCTTTCAGATTCACTCACCCCTCTCCCTGTTAAGGGGCGAGGGTGAAAATTTCACACGCTTGAGCTGAGCGAGCATGCTCAACGCTTGGATGCTGCTGCGATTCGGATCCCCGCCGCTCGCCGGGGCAAGGTATCGCGTGGCATCAGCGTTTTAGCCACCAGACGCCGATAACCACGACTGCAGTGATGACCACCATGAGCAAGGTGGTGCGCATCAAGGTGCCGGGTTGCTGATCGTCCAGTTCACGATTCAGCTCCATGCGGCGGACACGGGAGGTTTCGCGTTCTTCTTCATCGGCGACCATCTGATCGACACGACGTTGGGCGTATTCTTCCGTGAGATCAGAGCCGTTATCGGCAGCGGCTTCGATGGATTCGTTCAGCACGGGATCGCGTGGGTTGCCTTGGACCAGTTCCTTTTCCGCCACCTGCCGGTAGCGATCACTTCGGGTTGTTTCCGCAGTCATGGTGGCAAGATGACAGGAACAGAACGGACGTGCAAATGGGTGGTTTGTAATCGACGCAGAGTAAAAATTGCACCTTGCTCTTCAAAAAGTTGGTATATTTTAAGGTTCTTTCGTCCCTGACGGGACTGGTGATTCATACGTCCTGCACCCAGCCCTGAATCGCTGGCTTATTATCTTTCGCCCTTCGGGCTGGGGACAAAAGATTGCTTTCCAGCATTCTCTTTCAAAGCAGTTCAAGGTGCTCCCCAAGCGCACAACGCACACAAACCTCACCCTCGCTATCGACAAGCACGCTGCCGTTCCGCATTTTCTGTGCTGATGAATTCATCCGCGACGTTTTATCGCGAGGAGCCGGATGGCGTGACGCTGTTCGTTAAGGCGCAGCCGCGCGCCAATGCGAACCAGATCGTGGGTGTGCATGGAACTGAGCTGCGTGTGAAGATCATCGCGCCACCGGTGGATTCAGCGGCGAATGAGGCTTTGGTACGGTTTCTGGCGGAGGAACTGGGCGTGGCGAAGAATCAGGTGCAGCTCGTGCGTGGTGCGACTGCGCGGCATAAGGCGGTAAAGGTTTTGGGGCTGAAGGTGGAAGAGGTGAAGAAGCGGCTGGGGGTGTGAGGCAAATGACCAATGACGAAATCCGAATGACTAAGGAATTAATAAATTCCCAAATCCAAAGCTCCAAACACCAGTGAAGTTTCAATGCTCAAATATCAAGCAGCAGGCTAAAATTCTTTGATTGGAGCTTCCTTCGTCATTCGGATTTCGTCATCGGTCATTCCTCTTACACTTCCAGATGCATGCCGAGCTCCACCACGCGATTCGCCGGAAGACCGTAAAACATATTGGCAGGTTGCGCGTTCCGCGAGAGGAACGCATACAAACGTTTGCGCCAGTGATACATCTTTGCTTTGCCTGTGGGCATGATGTTCAGGTGGCTCAAGAAGAAGGTCGCTTTCTCCGGGTTGATGTCCAAGCCGTGCGCCTTGGCGGCCTCAATGACATCCGCCACTTGCGGTTCTTGCATGAAGCCGAAGCGCCCGATCACCCGATAGAATCCACAGCGAAGCTCTTCCACCGTCACGCGCTGCTCGGCGGGCACATGAGGTTCGTCCGCCGTGAACATGTTCAACAGGATCACGCGCTCATGCACCACGCGGTTGTGCTTGATGTTATGCAGCAGCGCCAGCGGTGTGCCGTGCGGATTGCCGGACATGAAGACTGCCGTGCCGGGCACACGATGAGGCTTCTCCATCTCCATGCTTTGTAGAAAGAACTCGATCGGCAGCACGCGCGTCTCCAAGTCGGTGGAGACATGGCGGCGACCAGATTGCCAGGTGGTCATCACGGCGAAGATCGCTGCACCAGCCACCAGCGGGAACCAGCCGCCATCGGGGATCTTCAGTGCATTCGCACCGGCAAACACCAGTTCCAGTGAGAGGAATGAACCGCAGACGAACAATGTGCGGTGTTTGCTCCAGCCCCAACGGTTCTTGGCCACTCTGTAAAGCATGATGCTGGTGACGATCATCGTGCCGGTCACGGCGATGCCGTATGCCGTCGCCAACCGGCTGGAACTGCCGAACCCGATGACCAGACTGACGCAGGCGATCATGAGCCACCAGTTCATCTGGGGCAGGTAGATTTGTCCACGTTCACTGGAAGAGGTATGGCGCACCGCCATACGCGGCAGATAACCGAGCTGCATCGCCTGCATCGTTATGGAAAACACACCGGAAATGAGTGCCTGTGAGGCGATGATCGCCGCTAGCGTAGCCAGCGCGACCAATGGATACAGAAACCAACGCGGTGCCAGCAGATAAAATGGATTGGTCGCCGCATCCGGATCAGTGAACAGCAAGGCGCCTTGGCCGAAATAATTCAGCAACAACGCTGGCAGTACTATGAAAAACCAGGCCACACGTATCGGTTTGGCACCGAAATGGCCCATATCAGCATAAAGCGCCTCACCACCTGTCACCACGAGAAACACCGCCCCCATCACCGGGAACGCAACCCAGCCGTTGTTGAACAAAAAATACAGGCCGAAGATCGGATTGACCGCTTCCAGAATCTCGGGCGCTCTCAGGATGCCACGTATTCCCAAGATGCCGATGACCATGAACCACACGAGCGTGATCGGACCGAAGATGCGGGCCACCCCACCAGTGCCATGATGTTGAAAGGAGAAAAGGCCGATGAGAATTCCCACGGTTATGGGAATGACGTAGGAATCGAATGCATCTGTGGCAACATGCAACCCTTCCACCGCACTAAGCACGGAGATCGAGGGGGTAAGCATGCCATCGCCATATAACAAGCACGCACCGAAAAGGCCGATCATCGTCAGGAAAACCAGCCCCTTGTTGTGAAGCGAAGAACGGGGAATCGCGAGAGACATCAGGGCCAGGATGCCGCCTTCTCCGTTATTATCCGCCCGCATCACCACCCAAAGATATTTGATCGAGATGAGGATAATGAGGCACCAAAAAATCAGGGAAAGAATCCCCAGAACATTCTCCTGTGTTGGCGCCACGGCATGAGAGCCGTTAAAGCACTCCCTCATGGCATATAGCGGACTCGTCCCGATGTCGCCATAGACGACACCCAAGGCACCCAAGGTCAACACAGTAAGACTCGCTTTGCAGACAGGCGAGGTGCAGTTGGGATCCGGGGAAGTGGCAGGCTGGCTCATGGCAGTTAGTCAGCCTTCACCGGCACACGAAAGGAAACAGTTGAGGTAGCGGTATTGGCGGCGGAACACCACGGGGACCACGCCGGAACCAGATTAGACATGAAACGACCAGGCATGAGCGTTTGATTTTTCACTGAACAAAGGCACCGCCGTTGACGCGGAAGCCGTGAAAAACCCTACCTTAACCCCCGAATTCGTCAAATCTTGGTACAGTAGGCGTTCGCAGACTACACTAAAGCCCGCGCCAGCCGTAATCCCGCCCAAGCCCCGGCGAGACAGAGAATCACTGACCCAAGGATGTTGGCCGTGACCATTCCCCAAGCCCCTTTCTCCATCAATTGCACCGTCTGGATACTGAAGGAAGAGAACGTGGTGTAACCGCCCAAGATGCCCACCATCAGGAAATTACGCACTACTTCAGGACAGGCCCAGCGACCGTCTTCCGCCGTCGCCGCGAGCAAAAAGCCTATCAGAAAAGAACCTGTGACGTTAACGGTTAACGTGGCGATGGGGAAAAGGCTATCCGATTGCTTGGCGACGGCCAGTGAGATGCCATACCGCACCATGCCGCCGAGTGCGCTGCCGATTCCGACCCAAAGCATCGAATTCATGGAGAGTGTTGTAGTATGCGAAGTGAGATTCGGCAATCACGGGCGACGTTTTCAATGGCCGGTTCAGTTTACGAGTTCGGCGGTGAAGACCAAAGTCAGGGCAAAGCGGCAGCTTTGCCTCACCATAGCAGGTAATAGTCAACGTTCACAAAGTTTGTCATTTTGGGAGCGAAATTTCCCGCCCTATTTTTCACCGACCTATTTTCCCTCCTCTCACGTTAAATAGGGTGTAACTCGTGAACGCTTCCGGCGTCACCTACGACGACACAAACGCGCTATGAAAACGTACGCTCTCAAACCGAACCGCACGCTCTGCGGTCTGCTCGCTGTGGTTCTCGGTGCGAGTGCTGCTGTTTCCTTGGCGCAAACTAATACCAAGCAAGCTCCCAAGGCAAGGGGGCTGACAGACGAGCAGCGGATGGATGGGCTCTATCGTCTACTGGATACGAATCGTGACAACAAGCTTAGCCGTCAGGAGTTCAGCAAGCTCGCTGAATATTCTCCGCGCCTGAAGGGCAATGCTGATGCCAGTGATTATCTTTTCATGCAGCTCGACAAGAGCGGTGATGACAAGCTGTCACTCGAAGAGTATCGCGGCCTTGTCGATATCCAGCGTGCCGCGCGTCTGCAAGGTACTCCACCACCCGAACCGGCTCCTGCTCCGAAAGCTGCGGCTAAACCGGCAATGACGGAGCGTGCGCCCACGAGCGAAGAACTCGCATTCTTCGAGAACAAGATTCGTCCCGTATTGGTGGGCAAATGTTACGAGTGCCATTCGGCTGAAGCGGAGAAGGTGAAAGGTGGACTCGCACTGGATACACGTGAAGGCTTGCGTAATGGCGGTGACACAGGTCATGGCGTCATCCCCGGCGATATCGAGGGCAGCTTGCTCATCAAAGCACTCCGTTACACGGATTCCGATCTGCAGATGCCGCCGAAGAAACAGGGCAGCAAACTCGCGCCAGAAATCATCGCGGATTTCGAGAAGTGGGTGAAGATGGGCGCACCCGATCCGCGCGATGGCAAGGCGAAGCTCGCCAAGGGAATAGATCTGGAAAAGGGCAAGGAGCATTGGGCTTTTCAGCTTCCGAAGAAAATAGCGGCTCCAGCGGTGAAAGACACCGCTTGGGTACACAATGACATTGATAAATATGTCCGCACGGAGCTCGATAAAAAGGGGCTCATCCCTGTCGGTGATGCGGACAAGGTCACGTTGCTGCGCCGGGTTTATATCGATCTCATCGGCATTCCGCCCACGCCGGAACAAGTGACTGCGTTCGAGCAGGACAAGGATCCGAAGGCGTTTGAGAAGGTCGTGGACAAGCTGCTCGCCTCACCGCAATTCGGTGAGCGTTGGGGGCGTCATTGGTTGGATGTGGCGCGTTATGCGGAATCGAGCGGCAAAGAATTGAACGTGGTATATCCGCACGCTTGGCGTTATCGCGATTGGGTCATCCAATCGTTCAATGAAGACAAGCCTTACGATCAATTCCTGAAAGAGCAGCTCGCGGGCGACTTGCTCCCGGCGAAGAACGAGACAGACAAGGCGAATAAACTCATCGCCACGGGTTATCTGGCCATTGGGCCGAAATCGCATAATTCCCGCGATTTCCGCCAGTTCCAATTGGACGTCGCGGATGAGCAGATCGATGCCGTGACGCAAGGGATGCTGGGCATGACGGTCGCGTGTGCGCGTTGTCACGATCACAAGTTCGATCCGGTACCGCAGACTGATTACTACGCGCTCGCGGGCATATTCATGAGCACGGAGACTCGTTTCGGCACGCCGCGTTTCATCCAAAACAACCAATCCACGCCGCTCAACACGTTGCCGGCAGGAGCAAAGGTTACTGAAGCTCCATCCATGCCGGCGCAGCAAATCACGACGATGCAACGGCAGCTCGCCACGGCGAAGAGCGAATTGGAAGAGGTGCGCGGAAGCAATGATCGCGCGATGTTCACGGACCCGAGATTCATCCGCAATACCAGCCAGATCGGTATCCTGGAGAAGTTGCTCGGACGTTATGACAGCGAAGGCAAAGCGAACGTCGCGCTGGCCATGGGCGTGCAAGACAAGGGCACGCCGCGTGATATCGCTCTGCTCGCGCGCGGTGAACTGGACAAGCCGCAGGAAGTCGTGCCGCGTGGTTTCGTGCAGATCGTGAGCAGCACGAAAGAGCAACCGGCCAAGATCAATAAAGGCAGTGGCCGCCTCGAACTCGCAGAATGGATCGCCTCGCCAGAAAATCCGATGACGGCACGGGTGATGGCGAATCGCGTTTGGGTGAATCTCTTTGGGCAAGGCATCGTGGCCTCGCCGGATAATTTCGGCACGACTGGCCAGAAGCCTTCCAATCAAGCGTTGCTCGATCATCTGGCGATCTCGTTCGTAGAGAATGGTTGGTCAGTAAAACAGCTCGTGAAGCAAGTGGTGATGAGCCACACGTATCAGCTCAGCTCGGAATATTCCTCGCACAATTACAGCATCGATCCGGACAACACCGCGCACTGGCGCATGAGCAAGCGTCGCATGGATGCGGAGGCGTTGCGTGATTCCATGCTAGCCACTGCGGGCGTTCTGGATCTGAAGCCGTATCGCGGGTCGGTGGCGGCGAATGCGGAAGGGCCTACGCAGCAGATGCTGCGCTTCGGTGGTTTTCAACGGGATAATAATTCGCGTTCGGTCTATCTGCCAATCTTGCGCGACATGGTGCCGGAATCGCTCTCGGTCTTCGACTTTGCCGAGACGAGCCTGGTGACGGGTGATCGTGAAGAGACGACGGTGCCTTCGCAGGCGCTCTATCTGATGAACAGCGCGACGGTGTATAAGCTCGCGCAGTCGATGGCGGACCGCCTGTATGCGAGCGGGGCGAAAGGTTCGGAGCTGGGACAAAAAGGATTCGAACTCGCTTTCAGCCGTCGTGCCACGGCTCAGGAAGTGGCGGCGATCAACAAGTTCTTCGAGAAGTTCTACGCGGCTGAGGAGAAGAACTTCGCCAATCGTGATCAATTGCGCTGGGCCGCGTTGACAGCTTATTGCCAGGCGCTGTTGGGTAGCGCGGAATTTCGCATCGTGAACTGAGTGAGGACATCATGAACACCAATACTTCTGCCAATACGGGTTGGAACTTCTCGCGCCGCGCGATGCTGAAAGGCTTGTGGTCGGGCTTCGGCTACATGGCGTTCGCCGGGCTCACGGCCAAGGCGGCGGATGCAGCGATGAAAGCGGGGCCGCTTGATCCGAAGCAGCCGCACTTCAAACCCACGGCCAAGCATGTGATCTTCCTGTGCATGAGCGGCGGGCCATCGCACGTGGACACGTTTGATTACAAACCGTTCCTGCAACAAAACGATGGCAAGACGGTGAAAGCGCCGGGGCGTGGTGGTCAGGCGAAGCTGCTGGCGTCACCATGGAAATTCTCCCAGCACGGCAAGAGCGGATTATGGATCTCAGAACTGTTTCCGGAAACGGCGAAGCATGCGGATGACATGTGCCTCATCCGATCCATGCAGACGGATCTGCCCGCACACCCGCAGGCGTTCATGCAGATGCACACGGGGAGTTTTCAGTTCGTGCGGCCTTCACTGGGTGCGTGGACGCTCTACGGGCTGGGCACAGAGAATGAGAATCTGCCGGGCTTCATCACGTTGAATCCGCCGCTGAACAATGGTGGGGCGCAGAATTACGGCAGTTCGTTTTTACCAGCGATCTATCAGGGCACACGCATCGGAGCGGAAGGTCCGCGACTAGGCGCTCAACGGAGTGGCTTGGAGATGGAATCGAAAGTGGCGAACATCTCGAACAGCAAGCTCTCGAATGGCGGGCAGCGAGCGCAACTGGATTTCATCCAATCGCTGAACCGCGAACGGCTCGCGAAGGATCAGGTGAATCCGCAGGTGGAAGGTGTGATCGAATCTTACGAGCTCGCCTTCCGCATGCAGAGCGAAGTGCCGCAGGTGATGGACCTGAGCAAAGAAACAGAAGCGACCAAGAAGATGTATGGCATCGGCGAGGGCGATACGGATCGCTTTGGCAAACAATGCTTGCTGGCGCGGCGTATGGTGGAGGCGGGTGTGCGTTTCGTGGAGGTGGGTTCCGGCGGGTGGGATCAGCATCGCGACTTGAAGAATGATCACGCGCAGAATGCGGGTAGCGTGGACAAGGCGATTGCGGCGTTGCTCACGGACTTGAAGCAGCGTGGGTTATTGAAAGATACGCTGGTGATCTGGGGCGGCGAGTTCGGTCGCACGCCGTTCGCGCAGAACAATGACGGGCGCGATCATAACAACAAGGGTTTCACGATCTGGATGGCCGGTGGCGGTGCGAAGGCTGGTTTCTCCTACGGTCAGACGGATGAATACGGTGCGGAGGCGGTGGAGAACAAGGTGCATATCCATGATTTCCACGCGACGATCCTGCACATGCTGGGGCTGGATCACGAGAAGCTGACGTATCGGTATGCGGGGCGGGATTTCCGGCTGACGGATGTGAAGGGGGATGTGGTAAAGGGGATATTAAGTTGAGGGGAAATATCGAACGTCCAACTCCCAACTTCGAACATCGAGAGATCTGAAAATGAAGAATGGAGAATTAGGAGTGTAGAAACAGGGGCACCCCTCATCCTCAATCCTTCTCACCTCGAATGGGAGAAGGAAGATAGCTTCATACACTTCAATTCTTAACGGGCGGCTTTGGTGATGGGGGCGGGGTCGGACAGTTTGAATTCGTCGGCGGATTCTTGGGCTTTGAAACGGATGGGGGAAAAGAGTTTGCGGCCTTCGACTTTCAGGGAGCCGAGTTGATTATACCACGCGCCATAGGGTGAACGGGAGCGGTTCAGTTCGAGGTCGAAGATATCAAGGGCGCCGATGAAGCCGCCGAGGAGTTTCACGCGGTCGGAAAGATGCAGATCAGCACGGGCCACTTCGAAATCTTCGCAGTCCACCCAGACCATGCCGGAGAGCTTGTTCAGCACGCGGTCCTGCATCTTGTCGATGGGCAGGTCATCGCTGCGCGGGGCGAAGGAGAGGATGTAGGAGGCTCGACCATTCAGTTCTTCAACACCTTTGAAACGGAAGTTATAGCGGCTGATGAGTTCTTTAGAGACGAGCACTTCATACTCCGGTGTGTCTTTCTTTTCATCGAAACGTTGGGCGCGTTTTTTGTCGCGTTCTTCCTCTTCCTTCAACGCTTTGCCGGTGAGTTGCTTGCCGTTCACGAGCAGGAGCTTGGCGCGAGGCATACCGCCGATGAGTTTCACATCGTAATACTTCTCCTTGCGCTCTTTCACCACGCCTTTGCTGTCCAGTTCCTCGATGATGGTGGTCTGCTTGTAGTTATAGATGGTCTGGCGCTGGGTGGAGACGATCTGGTAGCGGGCGATGACGTTGCTGAGGATGGTGTCGATGGACGGCTGGACGACGTTTGTCCTGGCCGGAGATTGGGCAAAGAGCGGAAAGATCTGCAGAAAAGTGCAAATCATCAAAAAAAATCGTAAACAAATGTGCATTCGCATACTAAGCATACGCTACATACTCATTTATCCAAAGTCTCCGAAAACAATTCAAGTGATTCCATTGATCTCTGACACTGATTGACAACGACCAAGAAGTCATCTATCTCCTTCTCCGTAACACTCAAGGCGTCATCAAGTTGACTAAGCAAAACATAAAGCTCAGACTGCACATTGTTATTGCAAGCTGCGGTTAGTTTCATCTTTTGAGCAAATTTCCTGTATCTCTCTTTAAACGCTCGAAACATTTGCCTAGTCTCGTTTGAGCTAGCAAGCACCCTATCAACTGACGGATCCTCCTTGAACTTCGAAAAACGGGCTTTGAATTCACGGATTCGCTCCCCAGTCATTTCTTGACCAATATAATCACCTTCGATCCTCTTGGAATCCTTGAGCGTCTCCAAAAGAGCCACCCTATTCTCCTTGGTTTTAATGGACATTGCATTCAAAGCTGAAAGAAGGGCTTGCAAATCATCTTGGAAAATCTCTGAAAGACGCAACCCATTTAAAGTAATTTCCATTTGTTTCACAGCCTCTAAGCAAGTGATTTTTCCAAAAAATAAATTACGTCGAATAGAGTACAATGCCTGATACAATGGTGGCGTTTTGCTGTGAGATATAATCAGTCGAGAAATCTCAATACTTGCAGCAAGCAACAGAGCCAACTTGAAGCTAGGTATAGCAGAATCAGGTGTCCACGGAAGATTTGTGTATTCAAAAATACAGGCAATTGGAATGGAAAGAAATAAATAATTAAATACATATCCTTTCGACTCTTTCACATCTGAGGAGTTTGTTTGCAAATTAATATCATCAAGCAAGACAAGAAGTATCGCGCAAATCCAAAGCACTATCATTACCAACGAATATACGTGAAAAAATAACGGGACTGCAGTGCTTGTCGAATAGCCGAAATAAACACCCAGCCCATAGAGCATTAGTGCACGGAGAAAGGAGAAATAGAAAAACTGTCTTCGATGCTCGATAAAGCGCGTTGGACGAAATCTAGCTTCGCTGCTTCGATTGAAACTACTGTTAGAGCCACTGAAAACCAGCAAACCGAGATCGGCCAAAATCAGCATGCATATCAAATAATAGAACGAACTCAGTAGATTGAACTTGTCCTCCCCGATTTCGCCTAGCATCAACCAGCAAACACTGGCTAAGGCTGCCACCAATCCCCACATGTTCCAGCCAGCTTTGGAGCTTGTAGTCTCGATGGTTGCCAGCTCAACGTCTAAGGCACCCAAAACATCATCTTTTGTCGGCTGACTACCAGACGAGAGTGTTTGATCTTCGCTTGAAGCATTCGGACTTTCTGGTAGCGACATAATAGTATTTTGCTTTTAAGCCCAGTTCTTTCGAGAGCATATCATAGGGTATAGATAACTTTTGGCTCTATTGCTGAAAAGTGAAATTTGCCCTAATTTGGACACTTTACTAAGTGCATTTGAATTGGCTTCTAACGAATTATGGGTTAACTGTGGGTGACAAAACCCTGTTATCTATGAACACCCGTTTTGCTTTGTTGCTGGCTCTGGGACTCACGCTGACGCTGCAAGGGCTTCAGGCGCAGCCTGCTGCGGATTTGAAACAGAAGGTGACGACGAAGGTTGCGGCGGAAACGGCGGACTTGGTGAAGCTTTATCAGCATCTGCATGCAAATCCGGAGTTGTCATTCCAAGAGGAGAAGACCGCGCAGAGAATCGCGGAGGAGTTGAAGAAGGCGGGCTTCGAGGTGACGACCAAAGTGGGCGGGCATGGCGTGGTGGGTGTGCTGAAGAATGGCAGCGGGCCGACGCTCATGCTCCGCACGGACTTGGATGCCTTGCCGGTGCCGGAACAAACGGGTCTGCCGTATGCGAGCAAGGTGAAGACGGTCGATCCCGATGGCAAAGAGGTGCCGGTGATGCATGCGTGTGGGCATGATGTGCATATGACTTCCTTCATCGGCACAGCACGGGTGATGAGCGCATTGAAAGATCAGTGGAAGGGGACGCTGGTGGTCATCGGCCAGCCCGCTGAGGAGAAAGGCGGTGGTGCGCGAGCGATGTTGAAGGATGGTCTTTTCAAACGCTTCCCGAAGCCGGAGAAGGTCGTGGCGTTGCACGTCGCTTCCGACATGGCGGTGGGCACGGTGGGTTATGTGCCGGGCTTTGCGCTGGCGAATGTGGATTCTGTGGACATCACGATCCGTGGTGTGGGCGGGCATGGAGCTTACCCGCACGGGGCGAAAGATCCCATTGTGCTCGCGGCGCAGACGGTGATTGCCTTGCAAACAATCGTGAGCCGGGAGATTTCGCCGACGGAATCTGCGGTGGTCACGGTGGGTTCCATCCACGGCGGTACGAAGCATAACATCATCCCGGATGAAGTGACGCTGCAACTGACGTTGCGCTCCTATACAGATCAGGTGCGCGCGCAGACGATCGCAGCGATCAAGCGCATCACGGAAAACTTGGCGAAGGCGGCGGGTGTGCCGGAGGACCGGATGCCGATCGTGAAGTTCAGCGATGAATATACGCCGGCTTGTTACAATGATCCGGCGCTTACGCGGCGTCTCGCGGGTGTGGTGGATCAGTGGCTCGGCAAGGGAGCGGCGATTGAGCGGCAGCCGGTGATGGGTGGGGAGGATTTCTCGGAGTATGGTCGCACGGAGGACAAGATACCGATCAGCATGTTGTGGCTGGGTGTGGTGAATCCGGAGGTGGTGAAGAAATCCATGCAGGAGAAGAAGGCGTTGCCAACGATCCATTCGCCGTTCTTCGCACCGGCGGCGGAGCCGAGCATCAAATCGGGCGTGACGGCGATGAGTGGGATGTTGTTGGATTTGTTTAATAATAAGTAGCGTAAGCGGCGGTGCTACGACTCACCCCTCACCCCTGCCCTCTCCCCGTTGAGGGGAGAGGGAGAGCATTTGCTAGCGCCTGAGGTTTTTGAACATTTCGGGGTTGCCCTAGTTATGTCAGTGATCGTTTGAATCTACTTCTCGTTTTTAGCGTCTGTCTGCATACTGAATCTATTCCATGAAACGTATTTCTCTTTTATTGGTTGCGAGTGTGTTTTGCCTGGGGTTGTCGCCGATCAAGCCGGTCAGTGCGACGGCGGTGAAGGTCACGGGGGATTGGGAGATCGAGGTGACGCCGCCGGATAATGTGAAGATCAAGCCGACCGCGATCAAGGTGGAGCCGAACACGCTCTTCACGGTGAAGGCGCAGAAGTATGCGTCTCTGCCGGTGTATAAGACGACGGGTGGTGGCTGGGCGCGGGGTGTGCAACTGACGCCGCTGAAAGCGCAGGAGACGACGACTCCGTTCCTCTTAGTGACGAACAGCTTTGTGCTGCGTGCGGGCGCGGAAGAGTCCTCGGAGACATTCGTGCGGGGGAAGGATTATGAGATCGACCTGGTTTGGGGAACGATCGGGCGGTTGACGAATGGGGTGATCAAGGATGGGCAGGCGGTTTATGCGAGTTATCAGCACAGTCTTTTGCGCTTGGATGCGGTGGTGCTGACGGGTGGAAACAAGATCGAGTATCGCGCGGGCAAACCGCTGGCGGCGGCGCCGTTGCCACCGGAGTTGAAGAATGGGGAAAGCCGGTTGGCGAATGTGTGGTTGCCGGGTCATGTGACCAAACTTTCGGCGGACAATCTCTTTCCGATCTTGGAGAACACTTATCCGGAGGCCAAGAAAGCTTCACCGACGATCGCGGAGCAGCGCGTGCCAAAGGCTCTCAAGAAATTGCAGAGCGGCGAGCCGATCCGTATTCTCGCGTGGGGCGATAGCGTGACTGTGGGCACGTATGTGCCGGACTATCAGAAGAACCGTTGGCAGAACCAGTTCGTGACGCGTTTGCAGGAGCGTTTTCCAAAATCGAAGATCGAGCTGATCACGGAGGCTTGGGGTGGTCGCAATACAAGCAGCTATCTCAATGAACCTCCGGGCAGTGAGCATAACTACAAGGAGAAGGTGCTGGCGGTGAAGCCCGACTTGATCGTGTCCGAGTTCGTGAATGATGCGGGGCTCACGGTGAAGCAGGTGGAGGAGCGGTATGGGAAATTGCTCGGAGATTTCAAAGAGATCGGTGCGGAGTGGATCATCCTCACGCCACATTACACGCGTCCGGATTGGATGGGGCTGAATCGTGAACGGGACATCGATGAGGATCCGCGCGCGTATGTGAAGGGGTTACGCGAGTTCACGGCGAAGAACAATGTGGCGCTGGCGGATGCGTCATTGCGCTATGGTCGCTTGTGGCGTCAGGGCATACCGCACAGCACGATCATGCTGAACTCGATCAATCACCCGGATGCGCGGGGGATGAAGCTGTTTGCGGATGCGTTGATGGAGTTGTTTCCGTGAGGGGATTTGTAATCTCTAAAGAGCATCAGTATTACGGGCAAATCCCGGCATCCATCACCCCTCCGAGCTCCGACAGGGTCGCGAGTTCGGGCGGGGGTGACTACGCCCTCGTTCTTCATAAGGTTTACCATTATCAAAGTTTAGAAATAGTGGAGATTTGCCGCAGTCGAGCGATTTCATCCGTTTGAGTTATTGGACGTTGCTGCGGGTCGGAGACTCGTGCTCCTTGCGGGCGCATATTCGGTGGCCCAGCCTTTACTCCACCATTGCTTTGCCTATCCTTCGGGCATGCGTACGGTTCATGTGGCGTTAGGCAGCCGGAGTTATGACATCCTGATTGGTCGCGATCTGCTCGTCCGTTTGGGGCGGGAGTGTCGCAAACTTTCCTTGGGCAAGCGTTGCGCGGTGATCGCGGACAGCAACACGGCACCGCTCTTTGCGGATATGGCCATGAAATCTCTCACGGCAACGGGCTTCGAGCCGGTGCTCATCACGATGCCTGCCGGTGAGCGGTCCAAGAATTTGAAGGTGGTGGAGCAATGCTACGCGCAGATGGCGGCGCATCGGTTGGAGCGGAAATCCTTCATCGTCGCGCTCGGTGGTGGTGTGGTGGGCGATCTCGCGGGATTCGTGGCAGCGACTTACTTGCGCGGTATGGCCTTCGTGCAAGTGCCCACGACTTTGCTCGCGCAGGTGGATAGTTCTGTGGGCGGCAAGACGGGCGTGAATCTCAAGGCAGGCAAGAATCTGGTAGGCGCGTTCCATCAACCCAAGCTGGTGCTGTGCGATCAGGATACGTTGAAGACGCTGCCCGAGCGCGAGTTCAAGGCAGGCCTCGCGGAGGTGATCAAATACGGCATCATCTATGATGCGAAGTTCTTCGCGCGTTTGGAGAAGGATTTGGCGAAGTTGTTGCAACGGGACAATGCCGCGCTCACTTATGCCGTCGCCCGCTCTTGCGAAGTGAAAGCGGAGGTGGTGAGCCAGGATGAAACCGAGACGGGCTTGCGCGCCATCTTGAATTTCGGTCATACGATCGGGCATGGATTGGAAGCGATTTCGTCTTACGGGAAGTATTTGCACGGTGAGGCAATCTCGATCGGGCAAGTGGCGGCTGCACATCTTTCGGCGCATCTTAGCGGGTTGAGCGTTCCCGAAGTGGAACGAATCGCGACGTTGTTCGCTCGGTCTGGCCTGCCCATCTCGGTGAAACTGACGGCGGCGCAGCGCAAAGCTCTTTTCGCCGCGATGAAGCTGGATAAGAAGGTGAGCGGTGGGGAGATCAAGTTTGTGCTGGCGAAGAAGATCGGCGGGATCGTGTGGGGGCAGAGTGTGGCGGATGCGGTGGTGAATGAGGTGTTGGATGAGATTGAGGACTGAGTTTCAAGTTTTCAGTGTTCAGTTTTCAGAAGGGAAAGTAGAGCCTCGCTCCTCGGCTAGGAGGGGGTGGCCCGTTGAGGACCCCCGACAGTGAATCGGGGCAAGCCGCGGACCCTGCCTATGGCGGCTGGGGCGATTTGAACCGGAATTGATAAAATTACTACTATGTCTGCTGTCAGCGAAACGATCGTCCGCGAGTATTTCGAGCTCCACGGTTTCTTCGTCCGCCAGCAGCGCAAGCATGTGGCGCCCTCCAAGCGCGAAGATGATGACATCGATTTCTTTGTCCTCAACCCGCACTACGAGATCTCCACCGAGCCATTGCCCTTCATCTTGGGTTCGCGGGATTTGCCGAGCATCTCCCGGGCCGTGGTGGTGGTGAAAGGCTGGCACACGGAGACCTTCAGCCCAGCCGTTCTCGCTCACGCACCGGAGATTTTCCGCTTCGTGCAGCCGGAAGTGTTCAAACAGGCGGAGAAGGCGATCGGTGAAGGTGGTCCGTTGACGAAGATACTGGTTGTCCCCGCCTTGCCGCAGAGCACTGAAGCGAGGGATCAAAGCATCGAACTGTTGCGCGCCAAAGGCATTGATGCGGTCATCCCCTTCCAAGGCATGTTGAGCGATCTGGTGAACTACACCGAGACGAACCGGAACTACCAGAAATCCGACTTGCTCCAAACAATCCGTATCTTGAAGAACTACGATTTTTTCAAGGAACCGCAGATGGAGCTCTTCAAGACGAAGAAAAAAGGGCGGAAGGATTAAAAACTTTCAAGGGGAGGACTGCAGAATATACCGAGTACGCGCATAAAGGGGTAAGAGTGATCAAGAGGGCGATCTATGACGGACGGTTTTGAGTAAAATGGGGCAAGCCATCGTCCAGTTTGATCCAAGGGAGTTTATCTTCCGTCCAAGTATGATCGGCGGCTAGCAAGTAGTCAGGTTCATCCAGGCTGCAGATGGTGACGCCAATCTCATCAGCATCCGGGCCGGTCATAAACACCAGAGGTGTGCCGCAATGAGCGCAGAAGCAGCGGAGGCGGCCCGCCCAGTGCAGTTCACGCGGCTGGCCCGAGGTATAGCGGAAGGAGCTGCGCCGGAAACATGCCCAGGTGATGAAGGGCGCGCCGCTGCTCCGGCGGCAATCGAGACAATGGCAATGGGTGATGTCGTAGGGCCGGCCCGTGGCCTCATAGCGCACAGTGCCGCACAGGCAACCGCCATGGAATACATTTGCTGCTGGCATGGAGGACGATACGCTAGGTTTACCCGATGGTAAATGAGCCGGGCGTTGCACGGAATGAAGCCTGCAGAGATTTTGCGGTTCTATGGATATCAACGGTGCAGAGTTGCTGAAGGAAAGGAAAGGGAGTGTGAAGTTCATCCTGAATGACAGCGGCATCCTGTTCTTTCCGGCGACGCAGCAGCATCGCGATATGAAGGGGATGGGGTTGAGTTACGAGGATGATTATCGCGGGAATGCGGTGGCGGGATTGGTGATGGAGAGGCGGGTGGAGATACGGTTTCACAAGGCGTTCGCGGATGAGCGGATCAAGAGGCTGTGGGCGCGCGTGATGGCGAATGCGGAGATTGCCAAGGCGGGATTGGGGAAGCTTTACTACCAAGGAAGAGAGATTTAACGAGGACAACGCATGAGCAACACGACACCGCCGGACATGGAAGCGAGGATGGAGGCGATCAAGAATGCTCCGAAGCGGGTGCGGCATGTGGCCGGGTACGGAATGCTGCTGGGGCTTATCGTTTTGCTCAGCTTTTGCGCATCGGCGTTCAGCGGGCATGTGGGGTGGGTGAAGGCGATTCTCATCGGTTTTTTTCAGATGCTTGTGCTGGTGTTCGCGGCGGCTAGTGTGCAAGACTGGCAAAAGTGGGGTTGGTGGACATTGCTGGCGTTGGTAGTCTTACGGACATTCGGTGGGCTGGGGCATTCGCTGCGCTTACTGCGGCTGATGCTGGAGGGTGGGCTGGCCGAGCATGGGCGGGATGTGTTGTTCGATCTCGTTGGAGTGGGACAGTTCGTGGTGTGCTGCATGATCTTGTGGCTGCTGTTCACCAAAGAGGTGAGGGAGTATATCTTTAAGCGGCAAAGCTAATGGGAATTAAGGCGGTAATCTCCTTGTCGGGATCGTTTGTTTAGTTTGCAATCAGGAAGAGAAAAGGAAACAAAGTTGTGTTACTCGCATCTGCCATCTTCATTGTTTTTCTCAGCCTGATGTTGAGTCGTGCCGTGGTGCGGCGGTTTGGTGGTGCGAAGGGTTTTGTAGGGGAATTGCTGCTGAAGAGTTTTGAAACAGGTTTGGCGAGCATATGGAGCCGGCTGGTGACGGTGATCGGGTTTCTAATGGTGATGTGCTCAGTGTTGCTGGGAGTGGAGCGGGGCTTCTTTGTGCTGACGGCGGAGCGCACGACGGGGACGGTGGAGGCGTTGGTTGAGAGTCGCGATGAGGATGGGCATAGCAGTTATGCGCCCAAGTATCGTTATCGTGATGCGCAAGGGCAGGAGCATACGGACCAGCCGAACACTTATTCAGCAGCGGGCAACTATGCGGTTGGCCAGACGGTGGCGGTTTTGTATTCGCCTTTCTGGCGATGGAGATCGGTAATCGATGATGAGGTTCACATCTGGGGGATGGTGGGAGGATTAGCCATAATAGGCGGGGTTTTGCTGGTGATGGGTTGCTCGCGCTTATATTGGGCGGAGATCGCCGCGCATTTTCAAAAAGTGACGATCGTCAGCGGATGGCAAGAACGGATCGAGCTGCGAGCGTTTCATTTGCTGGACGCGTTTTTTGCGATGCCGGGCGGATTGCGAGCGGGGACAATGATGTGTGTGTTAATGGCGGTTTCCATCCCGGTCACTGCTTTCTTCGATCCGATCAAAACGGAACACATTTGGTGGGAATGGGCGGCTTTGGTCGGAGTGGCGCTTATGTTGGCCGTGGGATTGTTGAATCGCAGCCACTGGATGAGGCCAGTGGCAGTGCTGACGAGCCTCGTATTTTTTTACAATGCTTTTTGGGGCGCATCTTGGATTTACATGGCGGTCGTGTTCTTGATGCAGGTGGTGGTGCCGGTGCGGTATCTTTATTTTGATCCGAGGGTGAAGGATTATTTTCAGGGGAAGGTAGCGAGGAAAGATGGTGAGGGAGGCGATGGGGCGTTTGAATTTAAGGTGAAGGATTCGGCAAGCTAGAAGGACATCGCCATCATGTTCACGCTCGTAAAAAAATACGTGTTTAAGCCGGACGATGATGCGTGCTGCCTAACTGCATCGTATGGTTATAGTGAGGATTTTTCATGGACTCTGCAGCTTCAGAGCCAGAGTCATTTGACGAGTTTTCCAAATGAAGCAGTTGAGGTGCTGTTTGGCATGCAGGTACATCCCCTTGTAGGCAGAGTAAGCTGGTATGAGCTAATAGGTAAAAGTGTTGAGATGGATAGGCAGGAATGTGGATTCAGGTTTGATTGTGACATGTCTTCGCATTGGGAGGACATCATTGCTCTACGTTTGCGGTTTGGCCAGATTCGCGGAGCGCAATTGGAAGTCTTCGCGGAGGGTCGAGCTAGTGTTGAAGCGGCACCGGATATTTTTCCAGATGGTGAGGTGGAGTTTCACATACATGCATGGGCAAAATTTTCGGGAGTTGCCATCCATGTGCCGTTGAATGCTGCAGATCCCATCGATTATGCAACGGCCAAGATCAAAACCATATTGCCACGATATGCTTTTGTAGCGCCAGTTCTTCGACGAACGAGTGATGATAAAGGGCTTGTCCGCGCTGTTGAAGTATTGTTCAAGCCGAAGAGTGATTTATGAAACTTTTTTACACAGGTCCCGTGATCAATACGGAGATGCTGGTGCTGATGCTGGAGAAGCATGGCATCGCGGCGAAAGAGGAGTTGATCGATGTGGATGGCGATCCCGATGATCTGAACCGGCAGGCGAAGGTGTTTGTGCCGGAGGAGGAGTATCGGCGGGCGTATGACCTCTTCTACGGTGAGAAAGAGGGAGAGTTATAAAGAGTAATGACCAATGACGAAGGAATGAACAATGTCCAAGCACCAATGGCTTGGGCATTGGGTATTAGTCATTCCTTGGTCATTCGGATTTGGACATTCGTCATTCCGCAACGCCGTCAGGCGAGGATTCCCTTCACCACGTGGCTTTCTTCCACGCCTGTTAATTTCTGATCCAGGCCTTGGAAGCGGTAGGTGAATTTGCTGTGGTCGATGCCGAGGCAGTGGAGGATTGTTGCATTCAGGTCGTTCAGATGGACGGGGTTTTCCACGACGTTGTAGCTGTAGTCATCGGTCTCGCCGTAAACCACGCCGCCTTTGATGCCGCCGCCGGCCATGAACATGCAGAAGTTTTTCGGATGATGGTCGCGACCGTAGTTCTCTTTTGTGAGGGTGCCTTGGGAGTAGACGGTGCGGCCGAATTCACCGCCCCAGACGACGAGCGTGTCTTTCAGGAGGCCGCGATCTTTCAGGTCTTTCAAGAGTGCGTAGGTGGGTTGGTCCACATCGCGGCATTGGTCGGAGATGTCTTTCGGCAGGTTGTTATGCTGATCCCAGCCGCGATGGAGGATTTGCACGACTCGGACATCGCGCTCGGCGAGTTTCCGCGCGAGCAAGGCGGAGTGGGCGAAGGTGCCGGGCTTGGTGACGTCCGGGCCATACATCTCGAGCGTGGCTTTCGATTCCTTCGAGAAATCGATGAGGTCCGGCACGGAGGTCTGCATGCGGAAGGCCATCTCGTATTGAGCGATGCGCGTGAGGGTCTCGGGATCGCCGAAGCGTTTGTGCGTGGCGGCGTTCAACTGGCCAAGGCCATCGAGCATGTCGCGGCGCGCACTGGCATCCACGCCAGGAGGATTTTTCACGAAGAGCACGGGATCGCCCTGTGAACGCAATGCCACGCCGGTATGGCCGGTGGCGAGGAAGCCGGAGCTCCACATGCGAGTGAACAAAGCTTGGGCGGCAGAACCGGAGGACCACGTGGGCGTGAGGACGACGAAAGCGGGCAGGTCGTTATTCTCACTGCCGAGGCCGTAGGAGAGCCAGGAACCGAGGCTCGCTTTGCCGGGGAGTTCGCTGCCGGTCATCACGAAGGTGCAGGCGGGATCGTGATTGATGGCGTTCGTGTGCACAGTTTTCACGAGCGCGATGTCATCCACCATCTTCGCGGTGTGCGGAAGCAATTCGCTGACCCACATACCGCACTTGCCGTGCTGGGCGAACTTGAATTTCGACGGAGCGACGGGCAAGCGCGCCTGACCGCTCGTCATGGTGGTGATGCGCTGGCCTTTGCGGATGGATTCCGGCAAGTCCTTATCAAACTGCTCCACGAGCTTCGGCTTGTAATCGAACGTGTCGAGCTGTGATGGCCCGCCGTTCATGTGGAGGTAGATGATGCGTTTGGCCTTCGGGGTGAAATGAGGCAGGCCGGGCAAGGGCGGGTGAACGCGGGTGCCTTTCTTCGTAGCGGCGTTCAGCATGCCAGGCATGCCGCCCAACATGGCCAGGGCGATGGAGCCGACGCCGAGACCGGCACCGGCGAAGAACTGGCGGCGGTTGATGTGTTTCAAATACTCAGAATTCATATGCAGGGAGAATGACCAATGACGAAATCCGAATGACGAAGGAATGAGCAATGTCTAATGCTCAAATGAGAGTTCGGTGTCAGTGGTTTGTTCATGTCAGGAGCTTCTAAAGATTTTGCAGAAGATGAGATGGATTTCGCGGGCTTCTTTCCAGATCGCGCGAGCCTCGTCTTTCAAGGGTTCTTCGGCGGTAGCGATCATGCGGAGCCAGTATTTGGTTTCTCTGGCTTCTTTACGGCAGGTGCCAATCTTGTTCTTAAATTCTTTTTTGGAAACAGAGTCATCTGCTTCGCAGTAATTTGCTCCTACACTTGTGCCTGATCGGACTAGCTGGCTGATCAGGGAATTGTTTGTCGGACTTGTGGGGATCTTTTTGCAGAAGCGAATGATGCGCTCGCCGAACAAGGCTGTGCGTTCTTCCAAATCAAACTTCTGATCCGCTGATGAAGCGTCTTCCTTCAAAACGGAAGGAGATGAATCGGGTGCGCCCAACTGCCAATTCTCAACGCCCCAAAAAGCAAGGTCCGATGAGTCATCACTATCAGATAACTCATCCAGCCATTGGGGCTTGGTCATTTGGCATTCCTTCGTCATTCGGATTTCGGCATTGGTCATTACGAAGTCAGTTCTTCGTCACTACTTCATCCATGTTCAGGACCATGTTCGCCACTATGGTGTAGGCGGCGAGTTCGCTCACATTCAGTGTGGTGTCTGCTTTGGAATCGCCGTAGCTGATGGCTTTCTTGGCGGCTTCAGTGTCTTTCTCGTAGCGGACGAGTTGTTTGAAGTAGCTGTCTTTCAGCACTTCGGTTTCCTGTTTGCTCGGTTCGCGGCCAGTGGCGGTTTGGAAACCGAAGGCGAGGCGGTCGCTCACGGTGGTGCCGCCTTCTTTCATCATGCGTTGGGCGAAGGCGCGGGCGGCTTCGAAGTGTTGCACGTCGTTCATCAGTTGCAGTGCTTGCAAGGGCGTGTTGCTGCGTTCGCGCTTCACGCAGAAGGCTTCGCGGCTGGGGGCATCGAAGGTGGTCATCGCGGGCGCGGGCGCGGTGCGCTTGATGAAGGTGTAGAGGCTGCGGCGGTAGAGGGCGTCGCCCGCGTCCTGCTTGTAGTAGCGCGTGTTGCTGCCGCTGTAGGCGACGGGCTCCCAGATGTTCTCGGGCTGGTAAGGTTTCACGGCCTTGCCGCCGATGGTGTTGTTCATCAGGCCACTGACGGCGAGGACGTTATCGCGCAAGACTTCGGCATCGAAACGGAAGCGTGGGCCGCGTGCGAGAAGGAGATTCTCGGGATCGGCGGCGATGAGTTTGGCGTTCACCTTTGAATCCTGGCGGTAGGTGGCGGAGGTGACGATGAGGCGCACGAATTTCTTCGTGTCCCAGCCTTGTTTACGGAAGGTGACGGCGAGCCAGTCGAGCAGTTCAGGGTGTGACGGCGGCTGGCCTTGCGAGCCGAAATCACCGGAGGTTTTCACGAGTCCAGTGCCGAAGAATTGCTGCCAATAGCGGTTCACGGTGACGCGGGCGGTGAGCGGGTTTTCTTCGGAGACGAGCCAATCGGCGAGGTCGAGACGGTCAGGGATCTCGCTGCGCGATTTGATTTTCGGGAAGGCGGCGGGTGTGCCGGGCTTCACCTTGTCGCCGGGTTGGTTGTATTGACCGCGGATCATCACGAAGGCGTCGCGCTTCTGCGGGAGATCGGCCATGATGAAGGTGGCGTCGATGCTTTTATCGAGTTCATCGCGCTTGTCCTGAAAGGGTTTCTTCTCCGCGCGCAGGGGATCGAAGATGTCGCTCGTGCCCTGGCAGACGTTCTCGAAATAATAATCGCGCAGGCGCTGATGCTGCTCGGGTTTGCGTTCCTCGGGTTTGATGGAGCGCAGGATGTTCTTCACGTCATCGGGCACACCGGCGACGACTTTGCCCTGGTTCGTTTTGAGCCAGAGGGAGAGCGAGTAGGTGGGATCATTCGCGGGATCGACGGTGTAACTCACGCCCGTCTTGTCCCAATACATCGTGCCGTCCTTGTGTGTGAAGGCGAGGCCCGCGAACTTCGTGCCGGCCTTGAGCTTCAGTTTCGCGATGTCGAATTCCAGTTTCACCCATTCGCCGGTCTTGGGCAGCGGACCCATGACGATGCGTTCCACGGTGCCTTCCTTGCCCCACTCGATGGAGTTCGTCTCGCCCCATAAGGCGCGGTGCGACCATGAGCCGGTGTTGAACTGCAGCATCACACCTTTCGGCGGATCTTTCGGGTCGAGATAGACGTGAGTGAAGATCTTGCCTTTCGCGGGCACGAAGAGCTGTTGCGGCAGGCCGTCGAAGAAATCCTGCACGATGCCTTTGCCGGAACGCTTGATCGCTTTCTGGCCGCTGTGCACGGGGCCTTCGCCGCTGGTGATCCATTTGAGGGGATGATTGTCCGCAGTATGTTGCGGCTTCGCACCGGTGGGCAGATCGTCATCCACCCACACGGTCTCGATAGTTTTCTTCTCAGGCTTCGGATCTTGTTCGGCGGGGTCTTTGTAATCGAGCTTGGCGAGCGCGTCCTTGATCTTCGTGTTCACGTTCGCGATGTCCGCGTCGTATTGCTTCAACTGTTTCTCTTGCGCGGGTGTAGTGAGTTTCAGGATTGGCGGGGTGAGGAGGATGTTACCATCCATGGCCGGATCCGCTGCGCTGTTGAAGAAGGCGTAAAGCTGATAAAATTCTTTTTGCGAGATGGGATCGAACTTGTGGTCGTGGCACTGCGCGCAACCGGCGGTGAGGCCCATCCACACGGCGGCGGTGGTCTCGGTGCGATCCACGGCGTAGCGGAAGATGAATTCCTCATTGATGGAACCGCCTTCACTGGTGGTGACGTTGCAGCGGTTGAAGCCGGAGGCGATCTGCTGGTCGCGCGTGGGGTTCTTCAGGAGATCACCGGCGATCTGCCATTTCGTGAACTGGTCGAACGGGAGGTTTTCATTGTAAGCGCGCACGACCCAATCGCGATACGGCCACATGGAGCGTTCGTTATCGAGGTGCAGGCCGTGAGTATCGCCATAGCGTGCGGCATCGAGCCAGTAGCGGGCCATGTGCTCGCCGTAACGCGGCGAGGCGAGGAGGCGATCGACGACTTTCTCGTAGGCGTCAGGAGATTTATCAGCGACGAAGGCTTCGATCTCTTTCAACGTGGGCGGGAGGCCGGTGAGATCGAAAGTGACGCGGCGAATCAAAGTGATGCGATCAGCTTCCGATGAGGGCTTGAGCTTGTGCTCGGTGAGCTTGGCGGCGATGAAGTTATCAATGCTGTTGCGCGGCCATTTCGTATCCTTCACCGCAGGAACGGCAGGAAGTTTGGCCGCTTCAAAGGACCAGTGACCGGCGAAGGGAGCACCGGCTTCGATCCATTTCTTGATGAGGGCGACTTGATCGGACTTAAGCGTTTTGTGCGTTTCCGGCGGAGGCATCACGTCGTTCTCGTCTTTGGTGATGATGCGTTTCCAGACTTCGCTGGCCTTGGCGTCGCCGGGCTTCACGGCTTGATAGCCGCCGAGGTCTTTCAGGATGCCGTCTTTCGTATCGAGGCGGAGCTTGGCCTTGCGGGTCTTTTCATCGGGGCCGTGGCAGTGGAAGCAATTGTCCGATAAAATGGGCCGGATATCGCGGTTGAAGTCGATGTCCGAAGATTTGGTGGCGGCTTGGGCGTCGCGTTGGTAAAGGGTTGATACGGCGCAAAGAGCGGCGAGAACCCAAGCGTTAAGGCGGCGCGATGGACTAAAAGTGCTCATGACTGGCTATGCCGGGAGAATAGACGATGAGGAGGGCGGGAGCCATGCAGAATTTTGTTCGTGGTATGTAAAATTGTGGCCGGGAATGTGAGAGTTTGCGCCGACTAATGTCGGCGGCTACGGGGTTTGAATGGCGCGGTGTGGGTTCGAAAGGCGTTTGGACGAGAGGGTGATTATGATGGTGGGGTTAGCGCGGACTGACGTCCGCGGCTACGAGAGGAGACGGACGCTTCGTGATTTTGGTAGCCGTCGACGTTAGTCGGCGCTAACTTTTTTTCGCACAAGGCGTACGTAAGCAATTTGCTGAGGAAGTGACGCTATCCATCAAAATGAGAGACGAGGATTATTTGTTCCGTCCAGAGAAGGAACCGCGCTCGGCATTTTCTCACTATCTGCCGAGGCTGAAACGGGTGTTCTATCAGGCGGACGCTGTGGTGTTCTGGACTGTGCCGACAGCGAAGCGGGTGAAAGGATGGCTGGATGATTCCTTTCACGCGAATTTCCGGGAAATGATGCTGCATACTGCGGCGCGAGAAGGGTTGCTTTGCCCGATGTATTGTCTGATGCCGGATCATCTGCATTTTGTATGGATGGGGATAAGGAAGGATTGTGATCAGCGGAATGGGATGAAGTTCTTCAAAGCGCAGTTGGGCAAGAAATTGAAACCGTTGAAATTTCAACATCAGGCACATGACCATGTGTTATCGCAAGAGGAGCGGAAGCGTGATGCGTTTGTGAAGGTTTGTGATTATTCGCTGATGAATCCGGTGAGCGCGGGGTTGGTAGCGAGAGTTGAAGATTGGAAATATTTCGGGGCGGTAGTTCCGGGTTATCCCGATGTGAACCCGAGCGAACAGGGATTTTGGCCGTGGTTTTGGGAATACTATCTGAAGGTGAGAGAGCCGGGGATTGAGGAGCGGAAATTGCCGCTACGAGAGATGGAGTAGTGATGGTGGAGGAAGCGATAGGAGAGGTTTGCGCGGACTGATGTCCGCGGCTACGAGATGAAGGGTTTTGTGGTGTGTTCGTGAGTTTGAGACAGGAATGGAGACGGTGATGGAGGTTAGCGCCGACTAATGTCGGCGGCTACGGTTTTTGAATGGTGCGGTGTAGTTCGGGTGTGGTCTTTCAATGAAGGGAGCAATGATGGCGAGTTAGCGCGGACTGATGTCCGCGGCTACGAGATGAGGGGAAAATGGAGATCGCGCGGAGTCGGCTTTCGCCAGGACTTCCGCGCGATCAAGACACCGTAGGGGCTCGCCCACGGTTAATTGGTCACAAACACCATGTAGAAACCTTGCGCCGTGGCGCCGGTATCCAGCCAGCTTGCTGCGGTGCTGGTGGCCGGGACGTTGCCGCTGAGGTCAGTCCAGGTGGTGTCGGTAAGATTCTGTTTGCGAACGACGCGGTAGGTCTTGCCAACCGTGCTGTTCCAGATGATGCGCATGCCGCCGGTCTCTTTCTTCACGGCGCCGATCGCGACGGCGTTGCCAGTGATGGTGACGTTCGCGGAGGCGTTAGCGCCGAGGGTGTAGCCTGTGCCTGCGATAGCCTTCAGCGTGGCGGTCTTGTTCGCGGCGAGGGTGGTTGAGGCTTTCGGCGTCAGCGTGATGGTGGTCGAGGCGCTACCGGCGGGGATGGTCACGGTGGTGGCGAGCGTGTTGTAGCTCACGCCGTTCGTGGCAGTGCCGCTGTAGGCGAGATTCACCGTCAGGGCGGACGTGGTCGCACCGGTGCGAGTAATGGTGAAGACGCCGGTATCGAGGCCGATCACGGAGGCGTTCGCATCCGTGGCGCTCACGGTGACGGTAGCAGAACCGGTCGGCGGAGGCGTGGTGGTGGTGCCATCGGTTTTGCCGGTGGCATCCCAAGTGACACGGCCGCCGTAGGCGGAGAACGCCATCCCCTTGACGGTTTTGCCTTCGAGGCCCACGGCACTGGCAGGGACTTCGAGGCGGACCCATTGGCCGGTAGCAGGCAACGCACCAGCGTTGTAACGGCTCACCGTGCCCGCTGTTCCATAAGTGATCAGGTTCTCGCCCCAGTAGGCGCGGTGTTCCCACGAACCATCCGTCCACTGCAACATCAGCTCACGCGGAGGGTTCGCCGGGTCCAGATACACATAAGCGAACAGCTTGTCGCCCGTGTTGACCGCCAGCGTCGCCGTCGCGTAGTCGAAGTAGTGCTGGTGCAGGCCCGTCGCGATCGCGGACTGATGCGCCACCGTGCCCGAGAACGCC
>DASWYF010000021.1 GCA_036405135.1 Verrucomicrobiia bacterium
CTGAGCATTACCCACAAGTCTATAAAGGGTGAATGAACAAGACTGAGGACAGGGAGAGCTGTGTTTTTCGGGGGGCGGTTTCATTTGAGAGGCCGGCGGTGAAGGCCAAAGTCAGGGCAAAGCGGCAGCTTTGCCCCACCCTGATAAGGGGCTTCAGGCTGTTTTGGATGCTGTCTTCCTTGTATAACCACTTGTGGGTAATGCTCAGCCCTAGGGGAGAGGGAGTAATATTTGCCCCACAGTTTGCCAGTTTGACGACTGCCTGACGTGTGAGGTGAGTTGTGGTTAATGATCGGCCGTTGAAGGCAGGGAGAACGTTTGTCGCGTTGCTGAAAAGCGTTAACTAGTGACTGGTGGATGCGTGAAAATTGAGGCAGAATTTTTCTCTGACGAAGGAATGAACAATGACTAAGGTTCAGGCATGAGTTTCAGTTTTAAGGAATGGTTGCAGGAGTTGTGGGAGGATATCCGGGAATCCTCGGCTGAACGGGCGTGGCCGGGGCGGTTGTTGTTTTGGTTGGTGCTGGTGTATATCGCGTTTCAGCATGCGAAGGATCGGGAGTATTGGGGGCTTTTAGGTGGAATCAATCTGGGGATTCATGAGTTTGGACATTTGATCTGCAGTCCGATGGGCCAGTTGATCGGGATTCTTGGCGGGTCATTGGTGCAGTGTCTGGTACCGGTGATCTCGATCTGGATGTTCAAACGGCAGCGGGATTATTTTGCGTGGAGTTTTTCACTGGTGTGGCTGGCGTCGAATCTGCATGGGGTGGCGCGGTATATCGCGGATGCGCGGAAGCTGGAGCTGGAATTGGTAAGTCCTTTCGGTGGAGATGGGGAAACGATTCATGATTGGAACTGGCTGCTGAATCACTGGGATATTCTGCAGTATGAGCAGGAGATCGCGCAGGTGGTGAAGGTGGTGGCGATCTTGGTTTCGGTGATCGGAGTAGGGTGGGGTGCGTTTACGTTATGGCTGATGTTTAAGAGCGGCGGGAGGAAAGGGGATGATATGCGGTTGCAGCCGTGATGCAGAGCGAATGAGATGTGGACTTTGCTTAGGTGAGGTTCCTTACCCCTCATCCCGGCCTTCTCCCCAAGGAGAAGGAGGAACATTTGCCGCTCAATTCGCTGTTTGACGGCGGCATGGCTTGCGTGGCGAGTTGTGAGTAATGGTCAACCTGGTTGAGTTGGAGAGCGTGCGAGCGTGTTTCATGAAGGTTTTCGCTCCAATGAAAAAGGCGCTGCTTTTGGGGCAGCGCCTTTGGTTTAAGTATTTGATATCCTGGCGGACTATGCTTGCTGGCTGTGGTTTGGAACACCCTGAGGCGGTGCAAGTGCCTCGACTGCCGGCAAGATGCCGGCAGCACATCAGGGCAAGGGCTTCACTTTCACGTTCTTGAAGTAGACGACGCTTTTGGCGTCGTGGGCCTGGAAGGCGAAGGTGCCGCTGCCGAGTTTGCGGTTCTTGAAATTTGGATGCACGTAGCCTTCAGGCTGGGTCCATTCCACGGTGGTCTTGTCATCGACTTTCAGGGTGACTTTGTTGTCTTTCACGATGATGTGGTAGGTCCACCATTTGCCATCGCCCACAGGAGCTTCTTTGGTGTCTACCACGCTGTAGAGGCCGCCGCCTTTTTTGGTGTCGGTGTGGGTGGCGTTCACCTGGCATTCGAAACCGAAGTCAGGCCATCCTTTTTCCTGGAACTTGGTGTGGAAATAAACGCCACCATTGCTGCCGGCAGTGGTCTTCACATCGACCTTGAGTTCGAAATTTTTGAAGTCGTGGCCGTTCACATCACCATCGTAGAAGAGGTGACCGATGGGTTTGCCGTTGGCGACGATGGCACCGTCTTCCACTTTGAAGGAATCAGCGTCACCGCCGAGTTTCCAGCCGTTCAAGGTCTTGCCGTCGAAAAGGCTGATGAAGCCGTCTTTATCCGGCTTCTCGGCGGCGATGAGGGTCAGCGGCAGCAAGAGGGCTGCGATGAGGGCGTGCAATTTCATAAGTGTTGAATTCGGTAACGGGCGGATGATGGGGAAATGGGGATGGGAGGCAATGATGAATTAAGAAGTGAGAATGAAGAGGGCGATTCCGACATTGCCACCAATTCGAGAAACCGTAGGCACGCTCACTCCTCACCCCAGCCCTATCCTCGTTAGAGGAGAGGGAGAACATTTGCCGTTCAGTTTGCCTGTTTGATGGCTGCTTGGCTTGCGTGATTAGTGGGTAATAATCAGCTCCGAAAGCTTTCGCGAGTTCGGGCGAGGGTGGTGGGAGATGTAGTCGTGATTTGGTTCTGTTGTGAACTTGAATATGCTGTTGCTTCGGCGGCGGTCCGGTGAGGACACCGGACCCTACCTGTTGCGCTGGCTTACTTGATCTTTTTCAGTTCGGCTTCGGTCCAGGATTCTTCGCGTTTGCCGGTTTCTTTGCGGACGTCGGAGACGAATTTGGCATCGACGGGCGAGTACGTGTGTTCCCATTCGCGGCGGATGTAGGTCATGATGGCGGCGATCTGCTCGTCCTCGAAGGAGCCGAGGGAGGGCATGTCCATATCGTATTTACGGCCTTTCACAGTGATGGGACCACGGAGACCGTGCAGGATGATGCGGGTGATGCGGCTCGGCGGACCGGCGACCCATTCGGAATCTACAAGCGGCGGAGCAAGGCCTTCCATGCCGTAGCCGTGGGATTGATGGCAGGCGGCGCAGGCAGCTTCGAAGAGTTGTTTGCCGAGTTCGAAGCGTTCCAACTCCGCAGTGGTGAGCGGCTTCACAGGAGGCTCGGGCGGCACGCCGGGTTTGCCAGGCCAGATGATGTAGTTGTCCAGCTTGGTGGCGCGGTCCTTGATGGTCTTGTTGCTGGAAGCAGCAAGCGTTTTCAAAGCCGCAGGTTCAGCGGTGAACTTCACGCGCTTGGTGGGAACGGCGTTCGTGCTGCCTTTGGGCGCAGGTGGAGCGGCGGCGAGAAGGCCATCGATGAGCGCCTGTTGCTGCCAGCCTTCTTTGGAGGCGACGGCCAGATTGAGGACGGCACCGACGCGATCGCCTTTGCCATGGCTGAACACGGCACGGGCGAGGGCTTTGATCATGTCATTGCGGTTCGTGGATTTTTCCTTCCAGACGGAATCGGCAAGCAATTGGGCGAGGAATTTATCTTCACGCAGAGCGAGGCCGGAGACGATGCCATCGCGCACGTAAGGATTGGTCGATGCGGTATTGGCGAGGGAGGCAAGAGCCTTGGCGGCTTCTTCATCCTTCAACTGGCCGAGGGTGAGAGCGAGCTGGATCTGGACATCGCCTTCCTTGTTGCTGGTGAGCTTGGTGAGCATAGGGACCAGCGTGATGGCGTCTTCCGTGGGGAAGAATTGCTCAGAGAGGCGGATGGCAGCGGCGAGCACTTTCGGATTCTTTTCATTCTTGAGGACTTTTTCGACGGTGCCCAAGTCAAGCTGTTGACGGCCATCCAAGGTCCACAAGGCATGCAGGCGGCCTAAGGGGTTCTTGCCTTCGAGAGCGAGTTTCTTGAGTTCAGGCGTGGCGGTGCCTTCAGGCTTCTCAACAAGCAGGCGCTGGGCGATATCGCGATATGCACCATTGGCATCCGAGAGAGCAGCGACGAGTTGTGAAGGGGTAGCCTTGGCAAGAGGAGCGGGTTTGGTGAGCGGTTTCTTATCACTCACGACGCGATAGATGCGGCCGAGGCCGATGGGTTCTTGCAGCTTGCGATCTTCCGTCTGGCCGCGCAGGTAGCTGGTGAGGAAGATACGGTGCTGGATGAGGCCGCGATAGAGATCGACGATGTAGAGAGCGCCATCCGGGCCGTTGTAGGCGTTCACAGGGCGGAAACGTTCATCGGTGGAGGCGAGGAACTCGCGATCGCTGTAAGCATGCTTACCCGAAACGATTCCGTCTTTCTCGGTCAGGATGTTGCGCTTGATGAGGTTCGCGGATGGTTCACATACGAAAGCGTTGCCGTAGAATTCTTTCGGGAAGTTATCGCCACGATAGATGACGGGGCCACAGGCGGCGGTGAACTTGGCGAGCTTGCCGTCCTTGAGCATCGCGGGCTGGTAGCCGCGATTGATGCCGGGATTCACGCGGGCGGGATAGGTCTTCTGATCCTTCACGGGATCGACGTTCAAACCGACGGCTTCGCGGTAGAAGGGATTGCGGGCGAGGTATTGTGAAGGGACCAAGTCCATGCGGAGCTGATCGCTGTTCGAATTATAAACGAGGCGGCCGAAGTCGTCTTGCGAGATGCCCCATTGGCCGCGGAAGCTGGTGGCTTCGCGCTTGAACTCGCCTTCCACGAAACGGAAACGGACGGTGTGATCGGCGCTGTAGATCCAGTTATCGAGCGCCCACATGAGGCCGTTGGAAGCGTGTTCGGGGTTCGCTTTGGCACCGAGAGTGGCGTAGTCGGATTGCTTGGCGTAATCGTTGGCGACGAGGGTTTTCTCATCGGCTTTGCCATCGCCATTGGTATCTTTCCAGAAATAGAGATTGGGCGGTTCGGAGACGAGGGCGCCATCGGCAACGAGACAAATAGCGCGGGGCATGACGAGGCCGCTGAGGAATTCGGTGCGTTTGTCCATTTTACCATCGCCATCGGTGTCTTCGAGGATGGCGATGCTGCCGACTTTTTCAGTCTCACCAGCGCCCGAGATGGTCGGCATGTAGCCACGCATCTCTACGACCCAGATGCGGCCTTGGGCATCGAAGGACATGGCGACGGGATCGTGGACGAGCGGTTCGGCGGCGACGATCTCGATGCGGAAGCCGGGATCGAGCTTAAAGGATTTCAAGGCCTGCTCGGGGGTGAGGACGGGAGCGGGCGGAATGAGTTCCTTGGGCACGAGAAGTTTTTGGACTTCACCTGCTTTGTCCCCTTGCTGAGCGATGGCGGTGTTGGCGGCAAGCAAAGTGGCAGCGGTGAGAACGCCAAGGAGGGCGGCCCATTTCGGCAAGTTTTTTACGATGTGCATGAGCGACGTATTCGTATATTGGACGGTGCCAATGGTGGCAAAGTCACAGGAACGATGAAAATACGTAAGCGTACTGATTCAAGAGGCGCAAGCAGGGAGTTTCGGGAGCTGTCGCATAGGGTATCGATTATGGAGGGAATATAAAATTGGGTGTGTATGTCGGAGAGAGAAGTGCTGTGACTGGTTCTGCTTGGGCAGAACACAGGCGCGGTCCAAAGAGGTGGATTTCAGATTTGAGATTTCAAAGGTGAGGAGTTGAGGGCAGTGCGTTTGGAAAAATGGTAGAATACCTCGGCACTTGTATATAAGTGACGAGGTTTGGATTTAGGGACATGAGGGACGGAATGGACGTGATGGTTGATGTGTTTGAGATTGCGGGGAGAATAAGCTATGGAAAATCGCCGATAGCCGTGGAGAGAAAAATGAGGGGTTTAGCGAAAAAGGAGTTCCTGAAATTCAAGTTACGTAGATTTTGGGTTTTGGAAGTTGGACGGGGTGAGGGACTTGGGGGAAATCGTATCGTAGGAGTGAAAATTCTTTGACGGAATTGGGCCTTGGGCGGATTATTTGTAGTGCATGGCCAAGGAGGCAGCAAAGTCAGTTTCGGTAGCAGCGGACACTCGTCCGGAGAAATTCCATTTTGAAAAAGAGAGTGAGGGGTTGGCGTGTCGGTTTGGGGGGAGGGGGTTTGTGCCGAGGGTTCTTGGGAGACGCGGAAGTGTTGGTGACCGTTATAAATTCTCACTCCTCACCCCGGCCATCTCCTCGTTGAGAGGAGAGGGAAATGGGATGCGTAGAACGTGTTCGAGGTGCCGTATTATTTGCGGCTCTGCGGTGAGGGCAGATGCAAGGGCAAAGCGGCAGCTTTGCCCCACCGGGGAAAGGGATTGGTCAGCGGCTGCCGCCGATTCGCCTACGCTATCGCATAGGCGCGACATGGCGGGCTGGTTTTCGCAACTATTTATTGAAGCGCGAATCGATTTTGGATTTTACGTCGTTGCTCATTTTCAACAAAGGGGGCCAGGGGCGTTTGAAGCCTTCGCCGGGGATTTTCTTTGTCGCATCGATGCCTTGTTTGGTACCCATGGCGATCTCGCTGGTGGCGTGGTCGAGGACGTCGGAGGGGCCTTTAGTAAAGATGCTGTCGCGCTGGGGATCGGTGTTCGCGCAGAGGTGGAAGAGGACCTCGCTGGTGTTGTGGACGTTCACATCGGCGTCCACAACGATGATGTATTTGGTGAACATCATCTGTCCCATGCCCCAGAGGCCGTGCATGATCTTGAAGGCTTGGAGCGGGTAGGTCTTCTTGATGCTGACGACGACGAGGTTGTGGAAGACGCCTTCGGCCGGGAGCGCGATGTCCACGATCTCGGGGAAGTTCATCTTGAAGATAGGGAGGAACAATTTCACGGACGCGCCGCCCATGTAGAAGTCTTCCATGGGCGGGATGCCGACGATGGTGGCGGGATAGACGGCGTCTTTCCGGTGCGTGATGGCGGTGATGTGGAAGACGGGGTAGGGCTCGGGCAGCGTGTAGTAGCCGGTGTGATCGCCGAAGGGGCCTTCCATGCGGAGGGGTTCTTGGGGATCGATGTAGCCTTCGATAACGAAGTCGGCGTTTGCGGGAACTTCGAGGTCGTTGGTCTCGCACTTCACCAGCTCGACGGATTTTTTGCGGAGGTAACCGGCGAGGAGAAATTCATCGAGGCCATCGGGCAAGGGTGCGGTGGCGGCAAAGGGGAACATGGGATCGCCACCGAGGAAGATGCTGACGGGCATTCGGGTGCCGGTCTCGTAGTAACGTCGGCCATGGCGGGCGGCGACTTTCTGAAGCTGCCAGTGCATGCCGGTGGTTTTGTCGTCGTAGATCTGGATGCGATACATGCCGAGATTGCGCTCGCCGGTATCGGGATCGCGAGTGACGACGCAGGGCAGGGTCAGGAAACGTCCGCCATCCAAGGGCCAGCATTTCAGGATGGGGAGGTTGAGGAGGGTTTCGGGTTTCGGGTTGCTGGTTTCGGGTTTGGTGACGTCGGGAGCCTTTGGCCATTCGCTTGTGTGCGTAGCCGGCGATTCGAATTTGTGGATGACATCTTTGCAGGGGCCGGTGCTGACGGTCTTGGGCTTGGCGTGGCGGAGGTCGATGGCGAGGGAGAGGAGTTTCATGGCCTCGCGCATGCTGGTGGGAGGCTTGGCTTTCATGAGCGCGCCGAGTTCGTTGGCGACATCATCGACGCTGTTGGCGTTCATGCTCATGGCCATGCGTTTGTGCGAGCCGAGCGTGTTGATAGCGACCGGGAAGGGGCTGACGACGCCGTTCACGGTGGGCTTTTCAAACAAAAGCGCTTTGCCGCCGCCGGGTTTCTTCATCTCGCGGTCGGCGATCTCGGTGATCTCGAGTTCAGTGGCGACGGGTTCTTTGATGCGGATGAGATCACCCGCGCGGTCCAGTGCGTTTACCCAGTCGCGAAACGATTCGTAAGCCATGTTGGGGAGAGATTAACAGACAGCATGGGGGAGGGGGAAGGCTGGATAGGGAGGGGAGAACAGGCGGGGGCGCCTGTTCGACTGGTGGCAGGTGAAGGCACCTGCCCCACTACGGAAAAGCAGGGAGACTGGACAGGCGATGGCGCCTGTCCCACTACAGGGATGGCAGGCGAGGGTGTTTGCTTTGCGGTGGAAGGGAGTGTCTGGTCTTGCGAAAGGAATGGTGGCGAATACGATGGCCTGAGATGCTATGGAGCAACTCATTTTATTCCTCCTTATATTCGTATTTATCCTGAGTACAATCGTGGTGGTAGTTATCCGAGGCGGTGCATATGTGTGGCGCGTTTTGCGCAGCCCGGAGGAGACGCGTCGACTATGGGAGAAGTATCACCGCGTGATTATGGTGGGTGCGATCGTGTTCGCACTGGTTTTTATTGGCGGAGTGATGTTTGCGGCCTCTTTCGCGGGCAAGCAGGTGAAGATAGCGGAGGCTGGTCACGATTATCTGACGAAGAGATACGGGGCGCACACGAATCTCAGCATGCATTACTCGTCGAGCGATGCGAAAAAAGGCGGGACGAATTCACCAGGATCTACCCAATGGGGTTACGAGGTGGGAACGAACAGCGGTGTGTTGACGCTGGAACGGAGGGAAGATGAGCAAGTGGGCTTTTACTACGTGGTCATACGTGATGACCCGAAGCCGTGATCAGGATAGGCTACTTTTTCTGAACCTCTTCCACGCGGGCTTTCATGACGCGTTTGAAGCTGTTGTATTGCGCTTTGTCGGCCGCGTGTTGGGTGCCTTCGATGGCTTCATCGATCAGTTTCAAACCTTCCTCGGTCTTGCCAGATTCGAAGCGCACTACGGCACGGACGGCTTTGATGAGGTGAAGTTCGCTGCCGGGTGCTTTCTCGGCGGCGTCCAGTGCGGATTCGGCGAAGGTGAAGTCGCGGTTCGGCACTTTGGGATCGGCAACGGATTCAAAGGCGAGAGCGATGAGTGCTTTGGGGTTATCGGCATAGGCGACGATCAATTTTTCACCAAGAGCCTTGGCCTTCGCATCACCTTTGGCAACGAGTTGCTGGAACTCAGCGGTCAGAACGCGGGTTTCGTCACGTTTGATGGCGGTCTGCAGATCGAATTTGCCGGAGACGACTTCAGTCAGCGTTTCCTCGAGGGAATCCATAGGATGGCCGACCCAGAGGACTTTACCGTCCTTGCCGACGATGAAGGCGGTGGGGATGCCCTGCTGGCCGAAGGCTTTCATATAACCTTCGCTGGTTTGACGATTTTTATCGCAGGCCACGATGTAATCCATCTTGGTGCCCATCTCTTTGACGAAGGGGGCGACATCGGATTTCTCCTCATCACTGATGCCGATGAAGACGACGTTCTTGCCTTTAAACTTCTTTTGCAGGTCGGTGAGGTGGGGAATGCTCGTGCGGCAAGGCCCACACCAGGTGGCCCAGAACTCGACGACGTAGATGTTTTTGCCGTCGAGGACATTCACAGCGGAGCCTTTCACCCAGTCTTGAATGACTAGAGGAGCAGCCTTGTCCCCGATTTTTGCCGCCGAGAGCGGAGAAACGAGGGCGAATGCGAGCAAAATGCACAAAACAAGACGATTCATAGTAATGAGACGGTGGAAACCATCGTTTCATTCCAAAAAAAGACAAGACACAATTTACCCAGCTATTTAGTTGTCACGAAGGGCGGCGTTGTTTTTCATCGTCCGCATGACGAACGAAGAAGCGTTGAAGTTGTTCCGGCAGACGGGTGCGTTGCTGGAGGGACATTTTGTTTTGCGGAGCGGATTACACAGCCGCCAGTTTTTCCAATGCGCGCAGGCGTGCCAGGATATGCCGATCGTGGAGAAGTTCGGCAAGGCCATCGCGGACCAAGTGCGTGGGTATGGCGCGGTGACGGTGGTTTCGCCCGCGATGGGCGGATTGGTCATCGGCCAGGAAGTGGCGCGGCAACTGGGCATCCGGTTCATCTTTGTGGAGAAGGAAGAGGGCAAGCTGGTGTTGCGCCGCGGCTTCAAGATCGCGCCGGGCGAGAAGGTGCTGGTGATCGAGGACGTGGTGACAAAGGGCGGTCGCGTGCAGGAGACGATCGATATCGTGAAGGAGCATCAGGCGAACCTGCTGGGCGTGGGCGTGATGGTGGATCGCTCGAACGGCACGGTGAATTTCGGGGTGCCGTTCCATTGCCTCATCCGCCTAAACGTGGAGACGTTCGACCCGAACAATCTGCCGGCGGACTTGAAGAACTCGACGGCGGTGAAGCCGGGGAGCAAGTAAGGCTGACACGGCAAGTCGTGTTCGAGGACGAGAACGAGGACGACGACGAGCACGAACCTTGTTATGCCCAAGTGGATCAAGTTCCTCATCGCGCTGTTGTTGATCCCGTTTTGCATCGGGACGACGCAGGCGTTGTGGAGGGTGATCCAGGCGACGGGGGCTTCCAGCAACTTCTGGGTGGCTTTCTTCGCCGGGGTGTTGTGCTGGATCGTCATCTTCCTGCTGCTGCCGCGGCCTATGTGGCTGTATGTGGTGGGACACGAGATGACGCACGCCATCTGGACGTGGATATTCGGCGGGCGGGTGAAGAAGATGAAGGTGACCTCGAAGGGCGGCCACGTGATCGTCACGAAAAGCAACTTCATCATCTCACTCGCGCCGTATTTCTTCCCGTTCTACGCGTTCCTGCTGCTGATCGTGTTCGGGGCGGGGCATTTGATCTGGGGCTGGTCGAAGTATTGGGTGGTGTTTCACCTGTTGCTGGGCATCGCATATGCGTTTCACGTGACGTTGACGATCCATGTATTACAAACAGAACAATCAGATATCACGGAGCACGGGTATCTTTTTTCCATAGTGATAATATACTTGGGGAACGTGCTGTTGCCGCTGTTTTCTCTCCCGCCGCTAACGGGAAAAGTTGCGTTTGGGGAGATGATTGGCTGGTGTTTGAGGCTGACCGGAGATGTGTTTGTCAAGATTTCGCGCTTAATATGAATTACGGAGAAAAAGAAGTGGGTGAATTCAGTCTTGAAAAGAGGTGCGCACTTGGGCGAGATTCAACAACCTTCGTTAAGGTGATATGACGCTCGCTGACATTCTACAGAAAGAGCAGATCATTCCGGATCTCGCGGCCACGAACCGTTGGGAGGCGATTGATGAACTCATCAATCATCTCGTCAAGACGGGCAAAGTGCGCGCAGAGGATCGTGAAGCGATCGCCGGAGTGGTGAAGAAACGTGAGACCTCGATGAGTACCGGCATCGGTTTTGGTGTCGGTATCCCGCATGGTTCCACGGATCTTATCTATGAGGTGGTCGGAGCGTTCGGGCGGTCGAAGAAAGGCGTGAACTTCGACGCACTGGACAACCAGCCGGTCAATCTGGTGATGCTGTTCCTTGTGCCGCAAGGCCAGTTCCAGAAACACCTGCATACGCTGGCGAACATCGCCAAGCTGCTTCATAACAAGGAATTTCGCCAGGCCCTCGAAGAAGCGTCCGATTCCGAGGCCATGATGCAGATCATCGGCAGTCACATCGCCAAGAAGTGATCTTTAGCTCCAGCGGCAAACCATAAGCCGCCGGTTTATTCCAAGTGTTACCCAGCAAAGCTCTCGAACAACGCCTGCAAGCCGCCGTCCTGGCGGTGCTGCCGGATGCCGATGTCACCAATGTCCTCGTGCGGCCCTGTCAGGATGCGAAGTTTGGTGATTACCAGACCAGCGCGCTGATGGCTCTCGCCAAGGCGCGTAAAGCGAATCCCCGCCAGCTCGCTACGGATGTTCAAGCGAAGCTGCAAGTCAGCGACCTTTGCGCCAAGACGGAAATCGCGGGAGCGGGCTTCATCAATTTTTACCTCAAGCCGGAAGTGCTTCAGCAGTCTTTGATGGGTGCTGTGAAGGGCGGGCATCTGTTCTTCGCGAAGGCGGAGAAGCCGAAGACGGTGGTGATCGATTTCAGTTCACCGAACGTGGCGAAGCCGATGCACGTGGGGCACATCCGCTCGACGATCTTGGGCGACAGCCTTGCGCGGGCATTCCGTTTGTTAGGCCACAAGGTGGTGACGGATAATCACATCGGCGATTGGGGCACGCAGTTCGGCATGTTGTTGCTGGGGTGGAAGACGCTCTTGGACAAGGCGGCGTTGGAGAAAGATCCGATCGCTGAACTGGAACGCATCTACAAGCAGCTCAGCGCTGATTGCAAAGCAGATGAGGCGAAACTGGAAGCAGCCAAGCAAGAACTGGTGAAACTGCAAGCGGGTGATGCTGAGAACCTCGCCATCTGGCGCGAGATGATCGCGCTTTCTCAGAATCAGTTCGATACGATCTACGGTCGCTTGGGCATCAAGTTCGATCACACGTTGGGCGAGAGTTTTTACAATCCACGCCTTAAGAGTGTGGTTGAGGAGTTGAAGTCCAAGGGCATCGCTCGCGAGAGTGATGGAGCGATGTGTGTCTTCTCGGATGGTTCCGTGCCTCCGAAGGAAGATGTGTTCCTTATCCAGCGCGATGGCGAGTGGCATCCGAATCCCTGCCTGATCCAGAAGAGCGATGGCGCGGCGAATTATGCCACGACGGACTTGGCCACATTGGAGTATCGTCTGGAAACGTGGTCGCCTGAGGAAATCGTTTACGTGACGGATGGCCGTCAGCAGTTGCACTTCAAGCAAGTGTTCACGGTGTTCCGCCGCTGGCGTCCGGAAGTGAAGACGCAGTTGGAGCACGTTTGGTTCGGCGCGATTTTGGGAGATGACGGCAAGCCCTTCAAAACTCGCTCCGGCGATACGGTGAAGCTGGCCGACTTGCTGGATGAAGCGGAAGAACGTGCGTTCAAAACGGTCTCGGAGAAGAGTCCCGATCTGAGCGAAGCCGAGCGCAAAGAGATAGCCCGTATCATCGGCATCGCCTCCGTGAAATATCAGGATCTGTTGCCGAACCGTCAGAGCGATTACGTGTTTAGCTGGGACAAGATGCTGGCGCTGACAGGTAACACCGCACCGTATCTGCTCTATGCTTATACGCGTATCCGCTCTATTTTCCGCAAGGCAGCGGAGCAGGGGATTGCGGTTGCTCCGGGAGCTTCCATTGAGCTGAAAGCAGCGGATGAACTCGCTTTGGCCAAGCAGCTTTTGAATTTCGGCTTTGTCTTGGAAGGCATGGTGGAAGAATGCCGGCCGAATTATCTCTGCAATTACCTCTACGATCTGGCCGGGCTTTACGCGAAATTCTTCGAAAGCTGTCCTGTTCTGAAAGCTGAAGAGCCCGAACGCAGCAGCCGTTTGCTCCTCTGTGAGGTCACAGCCAAGGTTTTGAAGCAAGGATTGGAAGTGTTGGGTATCGAGACGACCGAGAAGATGTAATTTTCGGTTCGCAAAAATTGCTCTTGGTCTCGTTTGTGCTACTTTAGAAGTTTTTTCTGTTTGAGAATTAGCTTTTTTGCTTCCCGCCGGGTAGTCGCCTGACTAAAAAGGAACTGTGAACTCCCCGGAAACAGGCGTAGGCTTTAAGATTTGGGCCGCTGATGACGTTGTCTATGGACCCGTAGAATTGCCCACTCTTGTCGAGTGGATCCGCGACGAACGTGTGGAGGCAAATACGTGGGTTTATTCCGAGCAGACGGATACGTGGAGCAAGGCTTCCAATGTGCCTGATTTGGGGATGTTTTTCCGGGGGCGTGCAGTTGGAACAGCCAGGGCGGTCTCTGCGGATGGTCCCACTCCTCTCGTTCAAGGCATCCGACCGGGCATGTTGCGCCGGGTGAAAATCTTGGCGGAAATGAACGACCAGCAGCTTGGGCGCTTCGTGCAGTTCATGGAGGTGAAGCAGGTGCGCCAGTTCAACGATGTGGTGAAGCAAGGCGAGCACGGTGACGCCATGTTCCTCATCTTGGAAGGCGAAGTCCGCGTGCGCCTGATGATCGCCCAAAAGGAGACGACTCTGACAACCCTTTCCGCAGGTGAATTTTTCGGTGAGATGACGTTGTTCGATCAAGGGCCGCGTTCGGCGGATGTCGTAGCGAACAACGAAAGCACACTTCTCAAGATTTCCCACTCCGCCTTCGTCAAACTGATTGCAGATGCCCCTGATCTGGCAACGCCATTCCTTCTCGGCATTTGCCGCACCTTGACCGCCCGCATGCGTGCGGACAACAAACGCTATCGCGACACGATCAATTTCGCGCGCGCTTCAGCAAATAAGTAAGTTTTAGGCGACTGCGGAACTTCCGCAGGTTGCTCCAAATGTTTCGGAACAACTGTTGTCCTGTGAACCTTCGCCCTGTATGGTTCCCGGCTCATGTCGGACAAGTCTGGACCAACTATTTTGTGCGCGACGGAACTGGTCGTGCGTCATAACGACCGTTACGTGCTCGATCACGCCTCGCTGAGCATTCACGATGGCGATCGCATCGGCCTCGTGGGGCGTAATGGCTCGGGCAAATCCACCTTCCTCAAGATCATCGCCAAAGAACTCGTTCCCGATGGCGGCGAGGTGACGCAAAAGAAGGATTTGATCGTCGGCTACCTGCCGCAGACGTTCACGCTGGATGAGAATCTAAACGTGCTGGAGAACGTCCGTGCCGGTGCCAAGCGTGTGCTGGACCTGATCGCGGAGTTCGAATCATTGCCGGGTCATTCCAATCGCCATGAGGAGATCGAGGAACACATTCAGCGCATGGACGGCTGGAATCTCGATAACCATATCGAGACGGCGATGGCGAAGCTGAATTGCCCTGCGGGTGATCGTGATATCAAAACACTTTCCGGTGGTGAGAAACGGCGCGTGGCTTTGGCGCGCGCGCTCATCGCGCAGCCCGACTTGCTAATCTTGGACGAGCCGACGAACCATTTGGATACGGAATCCATCGAGTGGTTGGGCGAATTTCTAAAAGGTTATCAAGGCGCGTTCCTGCTGGTAACGCATGATCGCTACTTCCTCGATAGCATTACGAACACGATCGTGGAGCTCGCGAATGGCCAGTTCTACGCTTACGACGGCAATTACACGGACTACCTCATCGGCAAAGCAGAGCGTGAGGCTTCCGCAGAAGTGACGGAACACAAACGCCAGATGTTCCTCAAACGCGAGCTGGAATGGGTGCGTCGCGGACCGAAGGCGCAGACGAGCAAATCCAAGGTGCGCATGGAGCGTTACTTTGAAGAGGCGGGCAAGAAGGTGGTAGAAGCGGATGGGGATGTGGATCTGGTGATTCCGCCACCGCCGCAACTGGGTAATCGCACGGCGCAACTGGTGGACGTAGGCATGAGCTTGGGCGGTCGCCAGTTGTTCTCGAATATCAATCTAGATTTCGCAGGTGGTCAGCGTGTGGGCATCACGGGACGTAATGGCTTGGGCAAATCGACCTTGCTGAAAATCCTCATCGGCCAACTTGCACCGACTGAGGGCGAGGTGCAGATCGGGCAGCTCACGCGGTTCAATTACGTGGACCAAGGCCGCTTGCAATTAAACGAAGAGAAGACGGTGCTGGATGAGATCAGCGACGGCACGGAGTTCGTGCAGTTCGGCGAGGGCAAGCTGTCCTTGCGCGCGTATTTGAAGCGATTCCTGTTCACGGATGATCGTATTGTGACACAGGTGAAGCATCTGAGTGGTGGTGAGCGCAGTCGTTTGTTGCTCGCGCGGATTCTTAAGAACGGCGGCAATTTCCTGATCCTCGACGAGCCGACGAATGACTTGGACCTGCCGACCTTGCGTGTGCTGGAAGAGGCTTTGGTAGTGTTCCCCGGCGTCGTGCTGGTGGTAAGCCATGATCGCTATTTCCTGAACCGCGTGTGCACGGGCATCTTGGCTTTCGAGGGTGAAGGCAAGGTGACCTACAGCGTGGGTGATTACGATTATTACGTGGAGAAGCGTAAGCGTGAGGAGAAAGCTGCGCTGGAATGGCAGAAGGCAGCAGCGAAAGCGGCCAGTGCCAAGCCGAACAAGCAATCGGCTTCAATAGCCCAGCCAGCTCCCAAGGCGAAGAAGCTGTCTTTCAAAGAACAGAAAGAATTGGAAGGGATGGAAGCCGCCATTCACACGGTGGAAGAGAACATCGCAAAGACCGAAGCCAAGCTCGCTGATCCTGACTTCTACAAGAAGAATGCTGCGCAGGCGAACGTGCTGGCTGCGGAACTGGAAGCGGAAAAGGCAAAGCTGGCCAAACTTTTCAATCGCTGGGAAGAGTTGGAAGCGTTGAAGGGATAGTTAACTTCCACCGATGAAGGTTTCTTCCACGATGCCTTTGTGATCGAGGAAGCAGTAGCATACCAAGTCGCCTCTCAGGTAGATGAGGACTTTGCCGGTGATACCGCGCGTGGGTTCAACGTAACCTTTAGAGCGTTTTAAATAAAACTGTAGCCTTTTCTGAGGGTGGAAGGTAAGAGGAAGAGGTGAAGACGATTTCGTTGGATTTGCGGGAGCGGATACTTGTGGCTTATGACGCTGGCGAAGGTTCCCGTGAAGCGGTGGCG
>DASWYF010000023.1 GCA_036405135.1 Verrucomicrobiia bacterium
AACAAGCCTTGCGCAGTGCCGAAGCCAGAACTTGGGAGGCGCTCTTGGCGGCCATCGCCGCCGCCTTGGCCTCAGTCACCCCACAAGACGCCGCTTCCTGGTTCGCACATTGCGGCTACAACTTTATTTAAAACGCTCTAGGCTGAGGCTTTCCATATTTCTTGATCCACGGTTCGGGTTTTTGGCCGAGATCATCTCGGGTGCGGACGCGGAGGATGGCGATGATTTCTAACTGGGCGCGTTCGCGTTGGTGTTCCACGAGGGTATCGAGGGCGGAGCCGTGGGTTTGTTTGGTGCCAGAGGGGAAATGGGTGACGATGCTGCGGAGGCATTCAGCGGCCTGCGTGGCATTGCCGGCAAGGGAGCGGTTGCTGAGTTCGCTGAAATAGGCGATCTGGTCGTTGGCGGCTTCGATCTGATCTTGAAGTTTGAAATGATTCCAGAGCTGGAGCAGGGAGATCAGGGCGAGCAGAGCGCAAAGGGTGAGGAAGATTTTTTCGCGACGGGTTTGTGCGAGCTTAGTCAGCATGTGCGGTTCCTATGGGGGGCGAAGTTAGAGGCAGCGGGGGAGGGTGTCGATATCGCAGTCGGGTGGGATGTGATTGATGGAGGGATGGAAGACAGATAGCTTGGGGCAGGTAGTAAACACCCAGCAATTATGCTTACGCCGACTTGCCCGCAGTGCAGCCGTGTGATTCCTGCAGAGGATATCAATGTGGTGAAGGATGTGGCGTATTGCCGGTCGTGCAATCTGGCGAGTGATCTTTCGGTTTTGGTGCATGGCATTTCTGAGCCTGCGGTGGTGGTGGATCTGCAGAATCCGCCCAAAGGGGCATGGTATCGGCGGGAGGTGGGATTGACGGTGATCGGGGCAACGCATCGATCTTGGGGGGCGGCGGTGGCGACGTTGGCGTTCGGGTTGTTCTGGAATGGCGTCGTGTCCGTGTTTGTGATGCTCGCGCTGCTTTCCACGCTCAAGCTGCTCGGGGTGCCGTTGCCATCGTGGGTGCCTAAGATGGATGGGGAACAGCTCGGCTGGGGGATGACGATTTTTCTGTGGCTGTTTCTGACACCGTTCATCGTGGTCGGATTAGGGATGATAGGTGCGTTCTTGTCCTCAATAGGCGGGAAGACGGAGGTGCGAGTGGAGATGTCGGATGGGCTGGTTTTTGTCGGCGTGGGATCGGTGGGATGGAAGAAGCGTTTCAATCTGCGTGAGGTGAAGGGTGTGCGAGTGATTAATAATTCGTGGACGGATAGCGATGGGGATCGGCGCAAGAAAACGGGCATCGTGATCGAGCTGCACGATGGGAAGGAAATCGAGTTTGGGAGTGTGTTGACGAAGGAGCGGATGATGTTTGTAGCGGGGGCACTTCGGAGAGCAGTGACGGGCGGTTGAGTGATGTAGCTGGAGGGATTGATAAGCACAGGGGATGACAGCTTGAGGGCGGGACGCTTGCGGGGAGGCTTCATTGCTGCCAAGTTTGGGGAAATGAGTTCGTTGATTCCTGTTATCGCGGTGACGATGGGTGATCCGGCTGGGGTCGGGCCGGAGGTTTGTTTGCGTCTCTTGGCGGAGCCTTCAATAGTGGAAGTTTGTGTGCCGGTGATCTTCGGGGATGCGGCGGTGCTCGCTCGCGTGGCGGAGGTGACGGGGTTGCCGTTCAAGGCCCCGGTGATTTCACAGGCGGATTGGGTGGTGGCTTGTCAGCGGGTGAGTGTGCCGTCGGTGTTGGATCTGCGACAGGTGGATGCGGGGGCGGTGGTGGCGGGGAAGCTCTCGGCGGCTTGCGGGGAGGCGGCGTATCAGTATGTGAACCGGGCGATCGATGCGGCGCTGGCGGGGCAAGTGCAGGGGGTGGCGACGGCGCCGCTGAACAAGGAGGCGATGCATTTGGCGGGGCACAGGTATCCGGGGCATACGGAAATTTTCGCGGAGCGGATGGAAGCCGAGCGGTCCTGCATGATGCAGTATTCGGAGGAGATCACATGCAGTTTCGTGACGGTGCATTGCGGGTATCATGATGTGCCTGCCTTGATGACGACGGCGCGCATCTTAGAGGTGATTGAATTGACGGCGACGGCGTTGCGGCGGATTCGGGGGCGTGAACCGAAGTTGCTGGTGTGCGGTCTCAATCCGCATGCGGGGGAGAATGGGCTTTTCGGAGATCGCGAGGAGGAGCGGTTCATTGTGCCAGCGATTGAGGCGGGTCGCGCGAAGGGGATTGATCTCACTGGGCCGGTGCCGCCGGATACGGCGTTCACTCCGGCGCGGCGGAAGGAGTTCGATGCGGTGGTGTGCATGTATCATGATCAAGGGCATATCCCGGTGAAGATGATCGCGTTTGAATCGGCGGTGAACACGACGCTGGGCCTGCCCGTGGTGCGGACGAGTGTGGATCATGGGACGGCGTTTGATATCGCGTGGCAGGGGAAGGCGAGTGCGGGGAGTTTGTTCGCGGCGGTGAGGTTGGGGGCGAAGTTGGCGCGCTCGCGCGAGAGTTCCTAGTTTTCAGTTTGCAGTTTTCAGCCGGTTGCACCGGAGGCCGACTCAGTCTCAGGTTTCAGGTCTGATGTTTCAGGTCGGGAATTCGCAGTCAGAACGTCTTCTGGTTTTAGTTTCGGGTTGGCGCTTGAGATTTTGGGGTGAAATGCGAGGGTAAGACAGCCAAGTAACAAGTATCCCGAATTTTTATGCCTAGAATTCTTCTGCTTTTATTGTTTTTTCTGCCGAGGTTGCTCTTAGCGCAGACGGAGCCTTCGAAGGTGGTTGCTGGCAAGTTGATCGAACGAGAGTTCAAGGTGAATGTGGCGGCTGTGATTCGAAATATTGAGCAGGTCATCGGGGTGGTAAAGGAGGGTAGTAAAACCAATGCGCAAGAGATGCTAGTGCAGCTCTTCACTGCTGCCGGAGTTGATCTCTCGCCGAAAGGTGGGGCCGGAAAGTTGGTGGTTCTGGATGAGAAAGCCGGTGTGCTGCGAGTGAAGGCGACTGGTGATGATTTGGAAGTAATAGCGGGTGCTTTAGAGATACTCGAAATAGATCCGGTGCAAGTATTGTTTGAGGTGAGACATATAGAGATCGAGGAGAACTATGCGAAAGAGGAGGAGTTGAAACTGTTTTTCAAGGCGCTGACTCCAGTGGCAGAAGTTGGCTGGCGAGATAGTTGGCTCAAGGTGCCCAGCATCACGGCAACGAATGTGACGGTGGAGGGTTTGTTCCGGCCGGGCTATAGCAGGATATTATCCGAAGGGCAGACTAAAATCATGATCAAGAAACTAGAGTTACATGACGGGGTGAGTCTGATTGCATTTCCGAGAGTAACGGGGATCACGAATCGGCCAGTGCAAGTCGGCTCCCGGATCAATCATGCCAAGGGGACGATATCACATTTGGAATATTATCCGGGCCGAGTAGAGGATCATGTGCTGAGAGCGGGAGTGATGACTGAGTTGGATGCTCGCGTGGTGATGCAGCCTGATCGGAAATCCATCACTGTGGATTGGATTGCCGGGGTCACGCAGGTGCTTGGTTTTCAAACAGTGAGCGCCAGCATAGCCACTGGTAACAAGGCGAATGCGCCGGTTCCAAATTTTCGTGTATGGCATGTGACAGACTCCACTCAGATGAAGGATGGGGAGACATTGATGGTAGGGTGCGGAAGATCTGACTCCATCACACCGGGTAGAATGGGAGGACCGAATCAAACGAACAAAGTGGTGACTATTCTGATGCTGACGCCGAGATTGATGGATGCGGAGGGAAAGCCGATAAATGGGAAGTGAGGATGGATCGATTGGTGAAAGAAAGGGGAGGAGTTAGCGCGGACTAATGTCCGCGGCTACGGCTGGACGAGGGGGAGGTTAGTTCCGCCTCCTTACGTCGTCGGCTACGAGATTACTTCCCGTTTTTCTTTTTGATGACGGGTTCGGGTTCTTGGGGCTCGTTGGCCTGTTGTTGTTCGAGCCATTTTTTGTGGGCGCGTTCGCGTTGACGGTATTCGCTGGGGGCGAGCTGCGTCATGCGTTTGAAGTCGCGGCTGAAATAGAACTGGTCGTAGTAACCGGTCTCATCGGCGATCTGGGCGATGGAGAGGTCGGTTTCCAGCAGGCGTTTCTTGGCCTGGTTGATGCGTTCGCGCTTGAGCCAATCGATGGGGCTGGTGCCGGTGGCGGCTTTGAAATTCCGGAAGAAATTTGAGACGCTCATGTGCGCCATGGCCGCCAGCTCATGCACGCGCAAGGGCTTGTTGTAATACAGGCGCATGGCTTCGATGGGCTTGTGGAGCGATTGCGGGATCTCGTTCTCCTTCTTGGGCGAAGGGTTCGCGGAGTAACGGGTCTTGAAGAGTTCGCGGATGAGCTGGCCGACCTCGGCGTGGATGGTGACCTCCATGGCGATGGGGCGGGTCTCCATCACGCGGAAGATGCGCTGGAAGATGGCGGCGGAGGTGCGGGCATTGATGCCGGAGAACACGGGTGAACCGGCGGAGGTGAGCATCTGATACATGCGCTCCATGTGCGGGCCGTCCACGCGGATCCAGAGCATTTCCCAAGGGGAGCCTTCCTCGGGCCAATGGGAGTTCGCGTAGTGATTGTAGATCCAGGCGATCTCGCCTTCTTTCACCTGCCAGATGCGGTCGTTCACCTTCACGTTGCCGATGCCTTTCAAGCATAGCAACAGCTTGTGGCCGGGATAGTTCGGATGGATCTTCGCGTAGTCCTGCCCGGCGATAAGGTGGCCGGCGCGGAGGACGCAGTAAAAGATGTCGCGACTCGCCTCGGTGGGCGTGTGAAACAACGAAATCATGACCTTCGTCTGCTTTGGAGCGGTGCGCATCGTTCGGAGGATATTACATGGAATAGGGGTGGCTGTCTATCAGACATGCGGGTGCGCGTAACGATTTGATTACAGGTAGCATCAGTGAGGTTGGACGCAAGGGAGGTGGGGAAGTGTTCAAAGAAAATGTCCAATGACGAAATCCGAATGACGAAGGAATGAGCAATGACAAATGACCAAATGAGGAGAAGGGGGATGAAATTTTGTTCCCATGGAGCCAACCGGCCGAACCGGAGGCTAACGGAGAGGCGGGAAATGTGACAGGGTGAGGACATCGGAAAGAACATTTTGTGCCGATATAGGCGATATAGCCGATGTAAGGGTAACGCAGAGGTGGCGGAGATGGCAGAGTGCAGGAAGAACAGACGGTTAGATGGCCTCTGCTGGTGGCAGGAAGTGCCATGGAGTTGAAAGAATATTGCATGGTAAAGGTGAATGGGAATGGTAGAAATAGGGAGAAGCCCGGAACCTGGCCGCTAATGCGGAATGACGAATGACTAAATCCGAATGACGAAGGAACAAACAGTCAAATCAAGCGCGCCGAATCGGAGTTCGGCGCTCCGTAAGATTGTTGCAGTAGTGATAGTTGTTTTGCTGGCGGGAATTGTATTTTGGGTGGTGAGGAATGGGCAAAGTGGGCCGGTGGAGGTGAGTTTTGAAGGGATGAAGACTCTGGCGACTGCAGGGGGGAAAAGTCAGATGGCGGTGTTTCGAGTGAAGAATAATTCGGCGCGACCGATCTCATACTATAGTTTCATGGATCGAAAACCGTCTCTCATGGTGCATGAGCTCGAATTACGAGGTAGACAAATGGACATGCTCCAAGACGCGGCTATTCCATGGTATCACGAATGGCGTACGTTAAATCCTGGTGAGGCGATTGAAGTGGAGCAGCATATCGCGAGTAGAAACCGTTTTTGGGATGTGCAGTTGCGATATGTTGAGGGCAAGAAGGAGGGAGTGTCTGTTCTGATCGGGTCTCCAGAAGAGGTGGAGTGGAAGACGGCAAGAAGCGGCAGTTTGTGGCCGGTGAATTGGCGGCTGTGAATCTTAATCAGGTGAAACGAGTGAATAGATATAATACATCATCGCCGGGTCGGAGACCGGCGCTCCGTAAGGTGGTGCCGAGTTGGAGCTCGACGCTCCATTGGGTGTGGGTGTTGGGGCTGATGCTGGTGTCTTCGGTGAGTGGGGCGGAGCGGGCGGTGGATTTTGCTCGGGATGTGCAGCCCATATTGGCGGCCAAATGTTATGAGTGTCATGGGGCGGATATGCGGAAGGGCGGGTTGCGGCTGGATCTGAAGCGGGATGCTTTGATGGGCGGGGATGATGGCGCGATCATCGTGCCGGGGAAGAGTGCGGAGAGTTTGATCTTCAAGAAGGTGTCGGCGACGGATTCGGCGAAGCGGATGCCGCCGAAGGGTGAGCCGCTGACGGCGCAGCAGATCGCGACGTTGCAGAAGTGGATCGATGCTGGTGCGGTTTGGCCGGATGAAGCGGGCGCGGTGACGGCGAAGGCGCAGAGCCAGCATTGGGCGTTTCAAGCGGTGAAGCGCGTGGAGCCGCCGAAGGTGAAGCAAGCGAAGTGGGTGGCGAATCCGATCGATGCGTTTGTGCTCGCGCGGTTGGAGCAAGAGAAGATCAAGCCATCGCCCGAGGCTGACCGTTATACGTTGGTGCGGCGGTTGAGTTTGGATTTGCTGGGCTTACCTCCGACGGTGGAGGAGGTGGAGACGTTCGTGAATGACAAGTCGCCGGATGCGTATCGCAAGCTAGTAGAGCGGACACTGGCGTCGCCGCATTTCGGGGAGCGTTGGGGGCGGCATTGGTTGGACATGGCGCGGTATGCGGATAGCGACGGGTATGAGAAGGACCGCGCGCGGCCGTTCGCGTATGTGTATCGCGACTGGGTGATCCGAGCGATCAATGAGGATATGCCGTTCGATCGCTTCAGCATCGAGCAGCTCGCGGGCGATTTGCTGACGAAACCGACGCATGAGCAGATCGTGGCGACGGGGTTTCATCGGCAGACGCTCACGAATACGGAAGGTGGCGTGGATCAGGAGGAGTTTCGCACGAAGGCGGTGGTGGATCGCGTGAGCACGACGAGCACGGTGTGGCTCGGTCTCACGATGGCGTGCGCGGAATGTCACACGCATAAGTATGATCCGATCACGCAGCGTGAGTTCTATCAGTTCTACGCGTTCTTCAACAATGCCTCTGAGAAAAATGTGCCCTCACCGCAAGTGGAGGAGCAGGCGAAGTATAATGAGGACAAGGCGAAGTGGGATATCGAGGATCGCAAGCTGAAGGCGCAACTGGCTGAGTATGTGAAGAAGGACTTGCCCGCGAAACAGGGGGCGTGGGAAAAGACGGCGCAGGTGAAATTCACGCCTTGGGCGCAGTTGAAACCGGCGAAGGTGGCCTCTGAGAATGGGGCGACGCTCAAGGCGCAAAAGGATTACGTAGTGGTGAGCGATGGGAAATTGCCGGATACGGATACTTACACGGTGGAAGTAACACCGGAAGCGAAGCGCATCACGGGATTCCGCCTCGAGGCGATCGATGATCCGAAGGCGAAGAAAGGGCCGGGTCGCGCGAAGGATGGGAATTTTGTGCTGACGAAGTTCAGCGTGAAAGCGGTGTCGCCCGATGGTGAGGAGCGCGAGGTGAAGTTAGGCAATCCGCAGGCGACGTTTTCGCAGAGCAAATTTCCGGTGGCGAATGCGTTGGCGGGAGATGCGGGCAGTGGTTGGGCGGTGTCGCCGAAGTTCAATGAATCGCACGCAGCGGTGTTCGAGACGGCGGAGGATCTGGTTTTGCCGGAGGGCGCGAAGCTGGTGTTCACGCTGGAGCACAAATACAAGACGACGTATCTGCTGGGGCAGTTCCGGCTAGCGGCGACTGATGCAGCACGGCCATTGAAGGCGGATATGACGCCAGCGGGAGTAGCGTCGGCCTTGGCAAAGAGTGCCGATCTGCGGACGAAGCAGGAAAGCGTGGCGCTCGCGAAGTATTATCAAGAGCAGGTGGACGTGGAAGCGCGGAAGATTCAGGCGTTCATCGATGCGCATGCGAAGAAGGCGCCAGCGGCACCGGCCACCACTGCGGCGGTGATGGTGGAGGAGGCGGAAGGCCGCAAGACGCAGGTGCATGTGCGCGGAAACTTCATGGATAAGGGCGCGGAGGTGCAGCCGGGAGTGCCTTCGGTATTGCCGGTTTTCAAAGCACGCAGTGAGAAGGCGGACCGGTTGGATTTGGCGAATTGGCTCTTTGATCCGGCGAATCCGCTGACGGGTCGCGTGACGGTGAATCATATCTGGAAGAATTTGTTCGGGCGCGGGCTGGTAAACACGGTGGATGATTTCGGCACGCGTGGGGATAAGCCGTCGCATCCGGAATTGCTCGATTGGCTGGCGAGCGAGTTCCCGCGGCTGAAGTGGAGTCGCAAAGAGATGATCAAGCTGATCGTGATGTCGAATACGTATCGGCAGGAATCGGTGGTGCGGCCGGAATTGATGACGCGTGATCCGCTGAACACGTTGCTCGCGCGGCAGAATCGCCTGCGGCTGGAAGCGGAGAGCGTGCGGGATGCGTATCTGGCGGCGAGCGGGTTGCTGGCGCGCAAGGTGGGCGGGCCGAGCATCAAGCCGGCGTTACCGGATGACATCGCGGCGCTGGGGTATGCGAATTCCGTGAAATGGCAGGAGAGCAAGGGCGAGGACAAGTATCGGCGCGGACTCTACATCTTCTTCCAGCGCACGGTGCCGTATCCGATGTTGATGACGTTTGATGCGCCGGATTCCACAGTGGCGTGCATGCGGCGGGAGCGATCGAACACGCCACTGCAAGCGCTCACGCTCTTAAATGATCCGGTGTTCTTCGAGTGCGCGCAGGCGCTGGGCTTGCGGATGGCGGATGTGCCGACGAGTGATGCGAGCGCGAAGATCAGCGAGGGATTCCAGTATTGCTTCGGGCGGGTGCCGTCGAAGGCGGAAGGGAAACGGCTAGAGGAGCTTTATACGGAGCAGGTGAAGTTGCTGGAATCGCGACCGGAGAATGCGAAGAAATTGGTGGGTACGAAGACGGCAGATGCGGATGCGCCGCAGAAGGCGGCGTTGGTGGCGCTGGCGAGGGTGATGCTTAACCTTGATGAATTTATAACTCGCGAATGAAGAAGAGTTTCAAGTTTTCAGCGTTCAGTTTTCAGAGGGGAAAGGAGTTAGCGCGGACTGACGTCCGCGGCTACGGGTCGAGGACGAGGACAGGACGATTACGAAGTAGTTTGTTATGAATTTGCGTAAATATCTTTCGCCGCAGGAACTGGTGCGGTTGACGCGTCGGGATTTTTTGACGACGAGCGCGACGGGCATCGGCACGCTGGCGCTGGCGACTTTGTTCAAACAAGGGAACTTGCTGGCGGCGGAATCGCAGGTGCGTGATCCGCTGGCGGTGCGGCAGCCGCATCATCCGGCGAAGGCGAAGAATTGCATCCTCATCTATTTCGAGGGTGCGCCGAGCCAGATGGATCTCTTCGATCCGAAGCCGAAGTTGAACGAGTTGGACGGTCAGAAGCTGCCGGATTCGATGCTGGAGAAGGTGCGGTTCGCGTTCATCAAGAAGGAGACGGTGCGGTTGATGGGCAGCCCGCGTAAGTTCAAGCCGCACGGGCAATGTGGGATGGAGTTGAGCGATCTGTTGCCGCACATCGGTGGCATCGCGGATGACATCTGCCTGATCCGCTCGATGCACACGACGCAGTTCAATCATCATCCGGGGCAGTTGATGATGAATTGCGGGTCGCCACTGTTCGGTCGGCCCACGATGGGATCGTGGTTGAATTACGGATTGGGAAATGAAGCGCAGAATCTACCGGGCTATGTGGTGCTGACGGCGGGGCGTGGTTCCAGTGCGGGAGCGAGTGCGTGGTCGAGCGGGTTTTTGCCGAGCAGTTACGCGGGCGTGCTGTTCCGCAATCAGGGCGATCCGGTGCTGAATCTCTCGAATCCCGAAGGCATCACGCCAGAGATGCAGCATCTGGGGCTGGATGCGATTGGAGATCTGAATCGTCTTCGGCACAAGTATGTGGCGGACCCGGAGATCGCGTCGCGCATCAATGCGTATGAATTGGCGGGACGCATGCAGGCGGCGACGCCGGAGTTGATGGATTTGAGCAGGGAATCGGCGGCGACGTTGAATGCGTATGGATTGGACCGGCGCGAGCCGGATATCAAGGCAGCACGTGGCGGTGGCCCGGGACAGTTCAGGACGTTCGCGCGGAATTGTCTGCTGGCGCGGCGGATGATCGAGCGTGGGGTGAGGTTCGTGACGGTGTTGCATGCATCGTGGGACCATCACAGCAATTTGAATGAAGAATTGAGTTTCAACGCTCAGATGGCGGATCAGCCGATCGCAGCGCTGGTGAAGGATTTGAAGCAGCGCGGGTTGCTGGAGGATACGATGGTGATCTGGGCGTCGGAATTTGGTCGCACACCGTTGGGCGAGAATCGTGGCGGGTCCACGGTGGTGACGGGGCGTGATCATCATCCGTTCGCATTCAGCCTGTGGCTGGCGGGTGGTGGGATCAAGGGCGGGCAGGTCATCGGCAAGACGGATGAGATCGGCTGGGGCGTGACGGAGGATCCGATCTCGGTGCATGACTTGCACGCGACGATCTTACATCAGTTCGGGTTCGATCATGAGAAGCTGACATATCGTTTTCAGGGACGAGATTTTCGGCTGACGGATGTGGAGGGGAGATTGGTGCCGAAGATGCTGGGGTAGGGAACGGCCGCAAAGAGGCGCAGAAGGCGCAAAAAGAAAAGACGTTACAAGGGTGTGACATGGTTGCCATCCCTGTGTAACAATAGGGAGTTAGATAGAGGGCGTGCTGGCGGTCTTATGGCTGGCACATTTTAAAAGACGTATCCTCTATGAAGTTGAAATTGAACTTGGCTTTTCGAGCCTTTGAACTCCTTGCGGTCACACTCTGCGCCGGTCTTTTGGCTGGATGCAGTTCGGAAGAATCCATCGACATGCCGGCACCGAAAGCGCAGGCACAAGCGGTGGCAGCGTTCGATACCTCGGCGGTTTTGACAGCGACAGCTCCAGAAGCGATTGCACCGCCGACGGCGATCGTGCAAGCGGAAGCGGCTGTTCAACCGGTGGTCACGAATGCACAGGCAGTAGCCGGGGAAGTGCCGCTGTATAACATCGCACCGGAAGATCTGATGAAGCATCCGAAATGGGGGCCGGTGTTGCAAAAGTTATCGCAAGCTTGCGTGGCGTTCTTCGCGGCGGAGAAGCGGGTGCCGGGGTCGGTGGCGGAGATGGAGGCGAAGGGTTTTACCAAGGATGTACCCGCAGCGCCTGAGGGCATGATGTTCCAGATCGATGCCGCGAATTATCGGGTGATGCTGGTGTCGATGTGAGATGAGACCGCTTGGGGGGAATCCCGGCACCCCTCACCCCGGCCCTCTCCCCTCCGAGGGGCGAGGGAGATGGAGCGTTATTCTGCTTCCCGGTGTCACTGTTAATTCGAGGCAGCGCGGATACGTGTTAGGCATCACGCCTGCCGCGTGCTTGAGTGCGGTGGGTTGTGGTATGGTTCGCGTGAAAGACTTGCGAACGATATGAGGCTGCGCTTTGCCTTTACTGTTGCTGTTTAGCTGATGTTCACCGGGGCCATCAAACTGGCGTTGAAATATGGCGTGGTGTCACTGCCAGCGACCTATCTCATGGATCGCGATAGCAACATCATCGCGAAAGAATCTTGAAGGTAAAGAATTGCTGGATGCGGCGGCCAAGGCGGTGAGGAAATAGGCTCTAGGGTTTGAATGCCCATTCGCGGTCCTCCAGAAAACGGGTTTTGCTCCAGACGCTTGTATCTACTTGATGGCCGATTTCCTGAAAGTATTTTTTTGCCTGTTGCTTCTCACCTTTCTGCCCGGAGAAGTAGCAGAGGCGGGTCTTGGCCCACAGGGAGTCAGGGTAACGTTTGAGACAGATTTCCAACCCTTTCTTCAACCGCGGCCACTCCACTGGTGAATCCCGTATGAAAGCATCGTAGAAGCCCATGCTGTGAGCCAGGCAGGCATTGCGGGCGTAGAAGAGATCACCTTCTTCCCCGCCCAGTTTATCGGCTTCTGCCTTGATATAGTTGTGCCACTCATTTGGATCTTTGCCATGCCAGCGAGGTTGGAGATAGGTGATTTTCTGAAAATACAGACTGATGTAATCCGGGGCCAGAGCGATGCCTTCGGCAACCATTTGCTCATACTGGGCGCGCGGCATGTTTGAATGGAGGGCAATGCTTTGAGCCACTGTATAGTAGTAAGGACATTTGGATTCGAGCTTGTAAGCCCGCTTCAAGATCTCCCCGGCGCGGGCAAGTCGCATACGCATCAGGTTAAAGTTTTGCTGGCTGACGGTATTGGCCCAACCTCCACCCCGGGCGTCACTGGCGTAACTGGTCCAATAATCGGCCAAGGCAGTGAGGGCTGTGATGCTGTTGGTGTTAGCGCGGGCCCAAGATTCCAGTTGGAGCTGGCGTTGTTGCCACTGGGCCGTGGTAGCATTGTCAGGCAATCCGCTGAGGGCGCTGTAAAATGAGACCAGATGCCAGGAGCCAGAAGATATCTGCTTCTTGGAAGTCCGCAATTCTTTGGCCATCTCCTCCAGTTTTGCGTAGTCGCGTTTGGCCAGCAGAGGAAGTGCTTCTTTCTCGTATTGGGTGATGGTGGCGGGAAACTCCCTAGGCACGGCTACGAGATTATCTGGCGAAAATGAAGCCTCAGCACCATCACTTCGCAGGGGGAGAAAAACGAGCAGCGCGGAGAATAAAAGTCTGAGACAGTCCTTGTACATATGGGCTTTTTATCCAAGCGGACGGGGACTAAGGCAAGCACTGTTTTAAGGCTAAGAAATGCGACGTGTACAGTTTCTCTGTGATTATTTTTCTATATGGCAACTGTCGAGCAAGGAAAGGATGGTCACGAGCCGGAACAATCTTGGAGTGGCTGTCTTGACTGCTTGTGCGCGACGGAGGGGTTCTTGGAACATGGTTTCCAATTCCAGTGGGAGGCCATGCTGAAAGTCCAGGAGGGTGGAGGGTTTGTAGGCCCCCATCTCGCTCGTGTTCTTGATCAGCTTTTCGATGACGTCGAAAGAGGTGTCGTAGCCTTGGGCGCGTCCTGCGGTGATGATCTCGGTCATGAGTGCGCGGACAAGGGCCTGCCACTGCGGGTCAGCGAGGAGGTTATCCGTGGTTAAACAAGGGAATAAAGGATCTGGAATGGTTGGGTTTTCAGCGGAAAAGGCTTCAAGCCCGGCGGCGCTGGCGACACCCAAGCCATTGAAAGGAATGTTCCAGATGAGTTTTTCCCAGCGGGCTTTAGCCAATGAATCGGAGACGACACAGGGAACGCCCGAGTGACGGATGGCGGAGGCGATGTCATGAGTGCGCGGTTCAGGCCAGCCGTTATATTCACCCATGACGATCTTGCCGTGAGCCTGGTGTCTGATGACGCCCGGTTCGATCCGGTTCAGGCAGACGTAGCAAAGGCCGCCGAGGATTTGCCCGGCTGGAAACAGCTTGGCGAGGGCTTCTTCATTCCCCAGCCCGTTCTGTAATGTGAATATGGCCGTCTGCGGGCCGACCAAAGGGGGGAGCAACTTGGAGAACTGATCGTTGGCGATGGTTTTCAGGCCGATGAGGATGACGTCTGCGTGACCGATCTCCTCCGGTGTGCGGGCGCATTTGGGGTTCACATGGAAGTCGCCTTCATCACTGAGGATGCGCACACCTTTGCGGCGGACGATCTCGTAGTCCGAGCGCAAGAGGAAATGGACTTCATGGCCGTCACGGCAGAGCTTGGCTCCGTAGTAACTGCCGAGCGCCCCGCAACCGACGACTGCAAACTTCATGAGATTCAAGTAAGGCAAGAAATGGGAAAGAGCAAACTTGTTTAACCACGGAGAAAGGTGGTTAGCCACGGATGAAACACGGAATCACACAGATAGAGGCCGAAAGACAAGACGACAGGATTTTACATTGGGAGGGCAATTCTTGTGTATGGAAGTCTAGCGGGGATGTGGTATGAATCGTGTTCAGACCATGTTTGTTGTGGCGAAGAGCCTGAGAAGTGTGTGTGGAGAAATTTTGTCTCCATATAGCGCAGGTAGTGCATATAGGCATCGCTGACAGCTTTAATAATGGTATTTTGTGACGTGATGGTGGAGCCAGAGAACATGGAAACGTCTGATGAATTTTGAAGTCATGAGTATGAGTGGGAATCGGCAAGTGATGAAGAAGTTGGCGCTGCTCGCAGTGTTGCTGGCGAGTGGTGTTACGGCTCAGGCGGCGGAAGCGCGGAAGGGCGCGGTGGAGTTCAATCGCGATATCCGGCCGCTGTTGTCTGAATATTGCACAGCTTGCCATGGGCCGGACCCGGGATCGCGCAAGGCGGATATGCGGTTGGATACGAAGGCCGGGATTTTCAAAGAGACGAAGAGCGAGGGACCGGTGGTGAAGGCGGGGAATCCGAAAGACAGTGCGCTCTGGCAACGCATCACGACGACGGATGAGGATGATGTGATGCCGCCGGTCAAGTCCCACAAAGTGATGAAGGCGGGTGAGAAGGAGCTGATCAAGCAGTGGATTCTGGAAGGGGCGAAGTGGCAAGATCATTGGGCCTTCATCGCGCCGGAGAAGCCGGAATTGCCGAAGGTGAAGAATGGCAAGTGGGCGAAGAATCCGATCGATACCTTCGTAATGGCGAAGCTGGAGGAGAAGGGATTGAAGCCGGCGGAAGAGGCGGATCGCCGGACTTTAGCACGGCGCGTGACACTGGATCTGACGGGTTTGCCGCCGACGTCGGAAGAGGTGGAGGCGTTCGTGGCGGATAAATCCAAGGATGCTTACGAGAAGCTGGTGGCGCGGTTGCTGGCATCGCCTGCGTTTGGCGAGCATCGGGCGCGTTATTGGCTGGATGCGGCGCGTTATGCGGACACGCATGGGTTGCACTTCGATAATTATCGCGAGATGTGGCCGTATCGCGACTGGGTGATCAAGGCGTTCAACCAGAACATGTCTTTCGACAAGTTCACGATCGAACAGCTCGCAGGTGATCTGCTGGAGAATCCGACGCAGGATCAGCAAATCGCGACGGGCTTTCATCGTTGCAACATGACGACGAATGAGGGCGGAACGATCGTGGATGAGAATCTGGCGAACTATGCGAACGATCGCGTGTCCACGACGTCCTGGGTGTGGCTGGGGCTGACGGCGAATTGCGCGGCGTGCCATGACCACAAGTTCGATCCGGTGACGCAAAAGGATTTCTACGCGATGGCGGCGTTCTTCCGGAACACGCAACAGGGTGGGCTGGATGGGAATGTGAAGGACTCGAACCCGAGCATCACGGTGATCAGCGATGCAAAGGAGTATGCGCGCTGGCAGGAATTGCCGAAGGCGATCGAGGCGGCGAAGAAAAATGTGGAAGCGAAGCGCAAGGAGGCAGAGCCGCAGTTCGCCAAATGGGTGGGCGGATTGAAGGCGGAAGACATCCAGCGGGAACTGTCCGCCAAGGACATCGCATTCCAGGCGGATCTGGATGACGGGAACACGAATGAAGTCACAGCCGTGGTGCTGGGCAAGGAACAGAAGTTCCAGCCGAAGGGCAGCCTGGAGCTGGCGCCGGAGGGACGACCGACGCGGGGCATCGCCTTGAAGAAAGGCGTGACGGTGGAGTTTCCGCAGGCGGGTGATTTCGATCACAAGCAACCGTTCTCCTATGGCGCGTGGGTGTTCGTGCCGAAGGATTACAACGAAACGGCGGCGATCTTCTCGCGCATGGATGAGAAGAATGATTATCGCGGCTGGGACTTGTGGATACAGCAGGGGCAGTTCGCCACGCACATCGTGAGCCAATGGCCGGAGAACGCGATCAAGTTGAGGACGCGTAATCGCGCGGCGAAGAAGAATAAATGGCAGCATGTCTTCGTGAGCTACGACGGTTCCGGCAAGCTGGAAGGGGTGAAGATTTTCGTGGATGGGGAACTGCAACCGCTGGAGCCGGAGAACAGCAAGGGCATCACGGAATCCATCCGCACGAAGGTTCCGTTCAAATTCGCGCAACGGAGCGAGGGGGCGCATCTGGACGGGGTGGGGCTGCAAGATGTGCGGTTGTATGCGCGGGAGTTGAATCCAGCGGAGGTTTCCGCGCTGGCGAATTTCTCCACGTTGAAGAAGCTGCTGGATACGCCATTGGACAAATGGAAGGCGGAGCAGAAGAAGCCGATCTTTGATTACTATCTCGCCACGCGTTACGAGCCATTTAAGCAAGCGCAGACAGACTTGGCGGCTTTAGAAAAAGAGAAGGAAGGCATCCGGCTGAAATATCCGGTGACGCATGTGCAGATGGAGAAGAAGGATACGATGCCGGTGGCGAATATTCTTTTCCGGGGACAGTACGACCAGCCACGCGAGAAAGTTGAGGCAGCCCCCTTCGCATTCCTGAATCAACTGCCTGAAGGTGCTCCGCGTAACAGAATGGGATTGGCTCAATGGATGACGGCGAAGGAAAATCCTTTGGTGGCGCGGGTGACGGTGAACCGTTTCTGGCAGGAGATATTCGGCACAGGCCTGGTGAAGACATCGGAAGATTTCGGTGTGATGGGTGAGGTGCCGGTAAATCAGGCGTTGCTCGACTGGCTGGCGGTGGAGTTCCGCGAGAGCGGCTGGGATGTGAAGAAGTTCGTCACGCTAATAGTGACATCGGCGGCGTATCGGCAGAGCGCGGAAACGACGCCGGTGAAGTTGCAACGTGATCCGGCGAACCGGTATTTGAGCCGCGGGCCGCGCTTCCGCATGGATGCGGAGATGGTGCGGGATTACGCATTGGCAACGAGCGGGTTGCTGGTAGAGAAGGTCGGTGGGCCGAGCGTGAAGCCGTATCAGCCCCCGGGCGTGTGGGAAGCGGTGGCGATGCCGGAGAGCAATACGCGCAACTACAAGCGAGACAGCGGCGAGGCGCTTTATCGTCGCAGCATGTACACCTTCTGGAAACGCGCGGCACCACCGGCGATGATGGATGTGTTTAACGCGCCGAGTCGCGAAGTGTCCTGCACGCGTCGTGAGCGGACGAACACGCCACTCCAAGCGCTGGCGACGATGAATGATCCGCAGTTCGTGGAAGCGGCGCGCAAGCTGGCGGAGACGGCGCTGAAACAGCATCCCGCAGATGTGAATGAAGCCGTGGCACTGATGGCGGAGCGGGTGCTGGCGCGTCCGTTGGCGAGCAAGGAGCGCTCGGTGGTGAAGGAGACGTTGCGTGAATCGCTGGAATATTACACAGGCAAGCCGGATGAAGCAAAGAAGCTGGTGACGTTCGGTGAATCGAAGCCGGACGCGACGCTGGATGCCACCAAGGTGGCGGCGCTGACGATGGTGGCGAATCAGTTGATGAACCTGGATGAGGTGTTGAACAAGTAAGACGTTATGAACCCTTTCAACGATTACCTAAAGTCTGAGTCGCGGCGGCAGTTTCTTTCGCGCGGCAAGAATGCGGTGGGTTTCGCCGCGCTGACGAGTTTGTTGGGCAGCCAGTTCTCCACATGGGCGGCGGGTGGGAGTGAGTTGCCTGACAAATTGCCGCACTTTGCACCGAAGGCGAAGCGCGTGATCTATCTGCACATGGTAGGCGGGCCATCACAGATGGATATGTATGATTACAAGCCGGGTATGGCGGAGTGGTATGACAAGGATTTGCCAGAGTCCATCCGCAAAGGGCAACGGCTGACGACGATGACGAGCGGGCAGGCGCGGTTTCCGATTGCGCCCTCGAAATTCAAATTCGCGCAACACGGCAAGAGTGGCATGTGGGTGACGGAACTCCTCCCGCAAACGGCAAAGTGTGTAGATGACATGTGCTTCATCCGCTCGATGCACACGGAGGCGATCAATCATGAGCCCGCCATCTGCCATATGCAGACGGGTAACATGAATTCGGGCCGTCCGTGCATCGGGTCGTGGGTGAGTTATGGGTTGGGGGCATTGAACAGCAATCTGCCGACGTTTGTGGTGCTCGTAGCAGAACCGACGAACAAGGAGCAGATCCAGGCGATCTCGGCGCGGTTGTGGTCGAGTGGTTTCTTGCCGGGAGAACATGCGGGTGTTTCCTTCCGTAGCAGTGGCGATCCGATCTTATTCATCAATAATCCGCCGGGTGTGCCGCAGGAGTTGCGTCGCAAGCAGCTCGATGGTTTGCGGAAGTTGAACGAGATGAACTTCAAGCAGGTGGGCGATCCCGAGACGCATACGCGCATTCAGCAATTCGAGATGGCGTTCCGTATGCAGGCGAGCGTGCCGGAGTTGACGGACATCGCGAGCGAACCCGAATCTACTTACAAGCTCTACGGGGATGAGGCGAAGAAGCCGGGGACATTTGCGGCGACATGTCTGCTCTCGCGGCGCTTGCTGGAGCGAGGTGTACGCTTTGTGCAGGTGTATCTGAACAACTGGGATCATCACTCGAATGCGGCGGGACGTCTGCCGATGCAGTGCAAGGACATCGATCAAGCGACGTATGGGCTTATCCAAGATTTGAAAGCACGCGGGATGTTTGAGGACACGCTGATCGTGTGGGGTGGGGAATTTGGTCGCACGATTTACAGCCAAGGTGGTTTGTCGAAGGAAAACTACGGGCGCGATCATCATCCGCGCTGTTTCACGATGTGGATGGCGGGTGGCGGTTCAAAAGGCGGGACGATCTACGGTGAGACGGATGAGTTTAGCTACAACATCGTGAAAGACCCGGTGCATGTGCGGGACTTCCACGCGACCATTTTGCATCTGTTAGGCGTGGATCATAATCGCTACAGCTACAAATATCAGGGACTGGATCAGCGGCTCACGGGGGTGGAGGAAGCGCATGTGATCAAGGCGTTGGTGGGGTAGGAAGGAATGTAGAATTAAGAAAGAAGAATGCAGAAAGGGTAACAGCCGACTCCTAACGCCCAATATCGAAAGAGGGGCAAAAGAGGTGAAACGTAAAGCGGGCTGCGATTCAGTACCATTGACGACTTAACAAATCGCGGAAAAGAAAAAGGCGCTCTGGTTGCCCAGAGCGCCAAAGTCGCGGTCAGTAAAGATTACTTCGCGCCGAGGATCGCATCCTTCGCGGCCTTGGCCACGCGGAACTTCACGACCTTCTTGGCAGGGATCTTGATCGCTTCGCCAGTAGCCGGATTGCGGCCCATACGAGCTTTGCGGTTCACGAGCACCAGCTTGCCGATGCCAGGGAGGGTGAAAGAATTCTTGGCCTGCTTGTAAGCGAGGGCGGCGATTTCTTCGAGGATAGCCACAGCTTGCTTCTTGGAGATCTCAGCCTTCTCCGCGAGAGCGGCGGCGATTTGCGACTTGGTCAGTGCTTTAGCCATAAATGTTAAGCGTGTGTTTTAGTTATTGGGTTAGGTGAATTGTCTTGCGACTTGGGCGTAATTAAATAGTCACAAGCAAATGGCGCAAGCAGAAAAGTTAAGAAAATCGCGGGTTTACGCTGTTTTTTTGTAACTGCTGCGGAGCTTGACTTGGCTGTATGAATGCGGAAGATGCGCATGTGGCTAGCCTGTTTACCATCCAAGGTGACACTCGATACGAAATTGTCCGCAAGATTTTCGAGGGCGGCATGGGTGTTGTGTATGAAGCCGAGCAACACGGTGCGCGCGATTTCGTGAAGCGGGTCGCCATCAAGGTCATTCGCCAGAGCTACGCCAACCAGAAGCAGTTCATCGAGAATTTCGTCGGAGAAGCCAAGCTCGTCGCGGATCTTATCCATACGAATATCGTACAGACCTATCAATTGGGCGAGGCCAGCGGCATCTATTTCATCGCGATGGAGTTGATCCGCGGGGTGAACTTGGAGCAATTCGCACAGCAGCTCGTGGATAAAAAACGGCCATTATCAAGGGATTTGGCGGTGTTTATCGCCAGCCGCATCGCCCGTGGTCTTGCTTACGCGCATGCGAAAGCGGATCGTGATGGCAAGCCCTTGGGCATCGTTCACCGCGATATCAACCCGAAGAACATCATGATCGCCTTTGAGGGTGATGTGAAGGTGACAGACTTCGGTGTGGCCAAGGCGCGTGGTTTGTTGGTGGATAACGAAGGCGAAGTCGTGGCGGGCAAGGCTGATTACATGAGCCCCGAACAGGCGGATTTCCGCATCACAGATAAGCGCTCGGATGTGTTCTCTGTAGGTGTGGTGCTGTCCTTTCTGTTGCTCGGTTACAATATCTTCAAGGGTAACTCGGTGGAGGAATCGCGCCAGCGCGTGATGACGATGCCCATCCCTGACTTCCGCCAGTTGGATTCACGTATCGATGATCCGTTGAACAATATTTTGCAAAAGTGCTTCCAACGTGACTTGGCCAAGCGGCATCAATCGGCCGAAGAGCTGCTTGAAGAGTTGGAACACTATATCTACGACCAAGGTTATGGTCCTACGAATGAGACCTTGGGTCGCTTCATCCGTGAACTCTTTGGGCAGAACCACGCACCAGTCGTGGTGGATCATACGCGTGGAGGTACGGTTGTCCTTGACCGCACGGCCCACATGGCTTCTAAGAACGTGTAAGTGAAAATGAGTCGTTCCTCTTCCTCCGTGGTGAAGCTGGGACTCGTGCAGACGTCTTGCGTCGCCGACCCCGCTACGAACTTGAAAAAGACGCTCGCTGCCGTTGAAAAAGCGGCCAAAGCGGGTGCGCAAATCATCTGTACCCAGGAGCTGTTCCGCTCCTACTACTTCTGCCAGAACGAAGATCATGCGAACTTCAAGCTGGCAGAATCCATCCCGGGACCAAGCACGGATGCATTCCAGAAGCTGGCCAAAAAGTATAAGGTGGTGATCATCGCCTCGCTTTTCGAGAAACGCGCTTCGGGCCTCTATCATAACACGGCGGCGATCATTGACGCAGACGGATCTTTCCTAGGTATCTACCGGAAGATGCACATTCCGGATGATCCGATGTTCTACGAGAAGTTCTACTTCACGCCGGGTGATCTGGGGTTCAAGGCGTGGCAGACGAAGTATGCGAAGATCGGTGTGCTCATCTGCTGGGACCAATGGTATCCGGAAGGCGCGCGCCTGACTGCGATGCAAGGTGCGGAGATACTTTTCTACCCGACGGCCATCGGCTGGCATCCGAGCGAGAAGGCGGAGTATGGAGTGCGTCAGCACGGCGCTTGGGAGCTGATCCAGCGTTCTCATGCCGTGGCCAACGGGTGTTATGTGGCTTCGGTGAACCGTATCGGCTTGGAACAACCCATCGGTGGTGACGGTTTGGAGTTCTGGGGGCAGAGCTTCGTGGCCGGTACATCGGGAGAGATTCTTTCGAAAGCCAGCGTGGACAAGGAGGAGAACCTCATCGTCCCCGTGGACTTGAGCAAGGTGGACGTCACTCGCACGCATTGGCCGTTCCTGCGCGACCGCCGGATCGATGCGTATGGTGACATCACCAAACGCCTCATCGACTAGCACTTCCTTAACGCATGGCGACCAATCCGCAAGATCCGCTGGCTGAGCGTTTGCAGGAGTGGGAGCGGCGGGTTCCCGGTTTGTTGACCGGCGGATCAGTATTAGTGCTGTTCTGGATAGTCATCTCCGCGATCGGTCAAGGATTCATACCCCAAGACGATGCCTTGCGCCATGCCGCGTATGCGGTGAGCGGGAAGACATGGGATCAGATACTGGTGCTGAATCCGGCGATGGTGGCGGATCACAACCCCGGGTGGCATGTCTTGCTGAAGACGCTGCATGCCGGTCTTGGCTGGAATCAGGTGATGCTGGTGCTGTTCTCCGTGGCATTTCTTTTCCTCTGCGTGACAGTTCCAGCGTTGTTCATGGTGAAGAGACCGGAGCTATGGCTGGCATCACTGTTGGCCATCATCATTTCCCAGCCGCATTTCATCATGCGCCTGACCTTGGGCAGGCCACTGCTTCTTTCCATCGCGGTACTCATATTCATTCTTCTCGCCTGGACGCGCGATGATCTGGGACCTGGACAGCAAAAGCTCCGGTTAGGCTGGAGTGTTGGATTGATGGGACTGGCCGTTTGGGTTCATGGGACCTGGTATCTGTTTGTATTGCCAGCACTGGCGTTTGCCTTGGCAGGGCGTCTTCAATCGGCACAACGTCTGGCACTGTGCTGGCTGGGCGGCAGCGCACTGGCTGCGGTATTGACGGGCCATCCCGTCGAGTTCCTTTCCGGTGCTGTCCGGCACGCCTTGTATTCTTTAGGCGGGCAAACATATCAACACGTCCTTGTCAGCGAGTTCAAGGCTACCGACGGTGTTTTTCCCATCGTGGCGCTCATCGCGATCGTTGCGGTGGCGCGGACGTGGTTGGCAGGACGTCTGCCAGCGTTTTTCCGCGATCCGATTTTTGTGATGGTGGTGCTGGGCTGGGTGCTGGGTTTGAAAGTGGGCCGCTTCTGGCTGGATTGGGGCTTGCCCGCCACGTGGGTCTGGCTGACGCAGAGTTTCATTGAGATGGCGGGCTCACGCGTGCCGTTTCAATCTTTACGCCGGGCCAAGCTGGGCCTCTGTGTGCTCGCTTCGCTGCTATTCCTGTGCCTTAACGATTATGAGAGCCGTTGGACCAGATCGTTGAAGATAGATTTCATTTCGGCTGAAAAACAGGAACTTGAAGGTTGGTTGCCTGATGATGGAGGTATCATCTACAGCCCTGAGATGACGGTGTTTTATCATACGTTCTTCAAAAATCCAAACGCAAACTGGCGTTATGCGCTTGGCTACGAGCCGGCGCTGATGCAGCCGGATGATTTTAAAACGCTGCGCAACATCCAGTGGAACGATGGCGACCCGCGGACTTATCAGCCATGGTTGGACAAACTGCGCCCGGAAGACCGGTTGGTGTTCATCGGTGGTATTCGTATGGCTCCAGAACTGCCGGGCATTGAGTGGAACTATGTGGCAACCGACCGGTGGATCGGGCGGCCTGTCCAGAAACCAGCCGTGTCTCCCGTACCGCCTTCCCCGCGTTAAGGTGTGTTGTCCTTGACCTTGGAGCATTCATCGCGTCTAACAGCCTCGATTGAAATCGAGTTGCCCAGAATGGATGCGGGAGAAGCGTGGCTTCAACGGATGTGGCGCGCAGGTGGTCCTTGACCATACGGTCTGCATCGCTTCCAAGAATGTGTCTCAGAGAATGAGATATCCTTTATACTCCAGCCGGGAACGGAAGTTTATTCATGAGTGAGCACCCAGACAGGCGTCACCGCGCAGTGCCCTTGCTGATCAAATGCCTCTGCGTATGTCTCATGCCTTTCATCGCCTTGAAAATATTGGGCATGGGATATCTGCCATACGATGATGCGCTGCGGCATGTGGCCAAGGCCATCAATGGCAAACCGTGGACAGAGATACTGGTGTTGAACCCCCAGTTCGGACTGGATCACAACTTTGGCTGGCATGTCATCCTCACGCTGCTGCACAAGGCGATGGGCTGGCAGCAGGAGGCCTTGATCGCTTTTTCGGTCACGTTTTTATTCACAGTGTTCGCCATATTGCCGGTGTTCCGGCTGAAGCGAGGCGAAGCCTGGCTGGCGGCGTTGCTGGTGACGTTGATCGCGAACCAAGGTTTGGCAACGCGTTTTTTTACCGGACGCCCCTATGTGCTCAGTATGGCGGTATTGATGCTGATTTGCTTTCTCTGGCTGCAGATGAAGGACAATGGCCTGCGTCCGCCATTGCTTTGGGGCATCACCGTGGCCGCCATCACGCTGGCTGTGTGGGCACACGGGGTATGGTATCTTTTTGTTCTGCCGGTGATGGCGCTGGTGTTGGCCAGCTGGTGGCGTAATGCCATGGCTCTGGCGGGTTGCTGGCTGGCTGGCAGTTTTCTTGGCGGTTTGTTGACGGGGCATCCCGTGGGCTATCTGTTACAAGCAGTGCAGATCGCCGGGCAGGCATTCGGCCAGCATACGGTTCAACGCGTGCTGGCGGGCGAGTTTCAGCCCTCGGATGGAGTATTCACTTTCGTGATGATGATCGTGCTGGCGATCTTTGCCCGCAAACTTGTCACCGGACAATGGCCGTCGATCTTTGGGAACCCATTATTCTTGTTGGTCGTCTTGTGCTGGCTGTTCGGTCTCAAGGTCGGTCGTTTCTGGTCGGATTGGGGCGTGCCGGCCACCATGGTCTGGCTGGCCTTGAATTTCGAAACCATCCTCGAAGAACTTCTGCCTGCGGATTCGTTTCGCAACCTTGCCCTTTCCGCGTTTCTGGGCATGGCCATTTATGCAAACATGATCAACGATGTCGGGAGCCGGTGGACATTGCATCTGAATTCTGTCTTTTTGGATGCCAGCAAGCCCGAGATCAAGGAACTGATGCCAGCCGATGGCGGTATCATCTACAGCCCCGACATGACGGTCTTCTATCAGACGTTTTATCAGAATCCCAGTGCCGGCTGGCGTTATGCCTTGGGCTTTGAGCCGGCCTTGATGCCGCCGGAAGATTTGAATGTATTCCGCAGTTATCAATGGAATTACGGCGATACGCGGGCACTGGAACCTTGGATCAGAAAAATGCGTCCCGAGGACCGTATGATCTTGCGCGGTGGCAGTGCTACTGCAGCACCTCCCGGGCTTGTGTGGCGGGAAGGAACGCCCGGATTGTGGATCGGGCGTTTGCCTGCTGCGCCAGTGAAGACGAATGCTCCCGCAGCGGGCAACCAATGAAGTGATGGCACCCAGGGCGGACAACCTTGTTTGGGTGACCGGTGCCAACGGCTTGATCGGCAGCCATCTGGTCAGGCAGGCGGGCAGCAGTGTTCCTGGTTGGCAGGTGCGGCCCGTTACGCGGAGCGATTTTGATTTGACGGATTTTAAAGAAGTGGTCACCGCGTTTCAGAAAGAGCGCCCCCGGCTGGTCATCCATTGTGCCGCACTGAGCCGCAGCCCAGAATGCCAGGCGAATCCGCAATTGGCTCAAAAATTGAATGTGGAGGTGACAGAGTTTCTGGCCGATCTGGCGATGGACATATCCTTTGTCTTCTTTTCCACAGATCTGATTTTTGACGGGCTCAAGGGCGGTTATGTCGAGACGGATGCACCCAACCCACTGAGCGTTTACGCGGAGACGAAGGTGCTGGCTGAGCGGCATGTGCTGAGGAATCCTCACCACACGGTGATCCGCACATCGCTCAATGCCGGACCATCCCTGCAAGGAGATCGAGGGATGGACGAGCAGATGTTGGTGAGCTTGCGCGCGGGGAAAATGCTGAACCTGTTCACGGATGAGTTCCGCACACCGATCCCGGCAGCGGAGACGGCACGGGCTGTGTGGGAACTGGCGAAACAAAGGGCGAAAGGTGTTTACCACGTGGCCGGAGCAGAAAGGCTTTCTCGCTGGGAAACCGGTGAATTGATTTGCGAGCGCTTTCCAGAGCACCGCGAGCAGATCAGCGCGACCTCGCTGAGGACGTATCAAGGTGCGCCGAGATCGCCGGACACCAGTCTGGATTGTGCGAAGGCGCAAGCGCGACTGTCATTTGCGTTGCCGAGATTTTCGGAATGGTGGCGGAACGAAGGAGGAGGCGCATGAGTGCGGCATCCACAGCAACATATCGTGGACGTATCGCCCCATCGCCCACCGGTTTTCTCCACCTGGGGCATGCGCGGACTTTTTGGGTGGCTTGGCAAAGAGCGCGAACGGCAGGAGGTCAGGTGATTCTGCGAAATGAAGATTTGGACCCGCAGCGCAGCCGGCCTGAGTTCGTGCAGGCGTTCATGGAGGATCTGCGCTGGCTCGGGCTGGATTGGGATGAAGGCCAGGACATCGGTGGTCCGCATGCGCCCTATGATCAAAGCAAGAGGACACAGTCCTATCGGGAGGCGTTGCAAAGATTGATCGCCAGCGGACATGCCTACCCTTGCTACTGCTCGCGCAAAGAAGTGCAACTTTCTGCAAGGGCACCGCATGTGGAGGATGAGGAGGCGATTTACGCCGGAACGTGCCGCCCGAAGGGGACCGGTTTCGGGTTGACGCGCTCGGATGTCGATGATGGTTCCGAATCACCACAGATCGAAACTGGAAGCCAGAAACTTGAAACAACGCGCAAACCGTGCTGGCGCTTTCGCATTCCCGACAGCGAAGTGATCCGCTTTGTGGATGGCCACTTCGGATTGAAGGAGTATGTGGCAGGTAGAGATTTCGGAGATTTCGTGATTTGGCGACCGGACGATGTGCCGGCATATCAACTCGCTGTGGTGGTGGATGATGCATCAATGGGCATCACCGAAGTGGTGAGGGGTGCGGATTTATTGGTCTCCACGGCAAGGCAGATACTGCTTTACCGGGCTTTGGGATGGGTGCCGCCTGCATTTTATCATTGCCCCTTGTTGATGGATGAGAAGGGCGTGCGATTGGCGAAACGGAATGATGCGCTGAGCTTGCGCACTATGCGCGAGCAGGGCGGAAGGCCGGAGGATGTCGTCGCGCGATGGCAGGTGGAGTTGACGCCGGACAAGGACCGGGGAAGGTGAACACGATGGCACGCAAGAAAAAGAAACTGACGATCGCTGGTGTCCTGCTGGCTGCTGTGCTGGGGCTGGTCTGGCAGCTCACGCCAGTACAGGCGGTGTTCGCGATCGCGAACCTGAGCGATCCGGCCAAACTGGCCACCTTGGGTGAGCGCGGAGCGAATCCGCGGCTTAACAAGATCGTTTTCTGGATGCACGAGGCGTTTGACCGGGGCGGTTCGCCAGAAGGCGCGGTGGAGTGGGCGCAAAGATTGAACGGAGAAGGGGGGATGCGGGCGGAGTTGGTGCGTGATGCGCTTATGCGCAACTGGAAGATCGCCCGGCAGCTAGGTCTGCTGACCCCGGAGAATTTGGAGAAGCTCAAGCGGGGCAATGCGGCTGAGGTCACTTACGGAGCCTATGTCGGCGAGGCTGTGGAGATAGATCATATCGTGCCTTTCAGCATTGCACCGGAAGTGGGCAATGAGCTTGCCAATCTTGAAATGCTGCCGCGCTCGGTGAACCGGAGCAAATCCGACAAGGTGACGGACCGGCAACTCGACCACGCAGAAAAGTTGCAAGCGGCCGGGCTTTTGAGCGATGAGACAATGGAGAAGATGAGAACGCGTCTGGGGCGCTAGAGCGGTGCGGCCTTATTTCCCTGCAAACCTCCGATGCTGATGGCACCGGAGGTTTTGCTTTCTTTGGGGTAAGGAGAATATGCTTCATAAACCTCCCCTGATCCGCGTAACAGAATCGTAACGTTCCCGTCATTTTTCTGTCATCCATTCCCCCTAATGTGGTCGGACTTGGGCGCGTGCCCGGGAAACATTACTGATCAATGACCATGAAATGGAACACTGCGGTTCTGGGATTTTTATGCGGGTTCGCCGTGACGCTCGGCGGGCACGCGCAGGAACAGATCGCTGATACGCGCAGCGCCCTGCAGAAATGGGTGGAGACACGCCAGATGACCTCCAAGTTGCGGGCCGATTGGGCTGCGGAGAGGGAGTTGCTGCAGGAATCCATCAAGATGTTCGAGCGTGAGTCCAAGAATCTCGATGAGCTCATCGCCAAGGTGGACACGGGCAATGAAGTGGCCCGGAAAGAACAAGCGGAGCAGCAGAAACTTGAGGCCGAGTACAAGATTGCGATCGAGCGGGTCAAAAGCCTTTTGGACCATCTGGAGAAGAAAACGGTGACACTTGCCAAGACGTTCCCGCCTCCGCTCGCCGAGAAGCTGGACGGTTTCGTGAAGCGCATCCCTGAAGATCCGGCCGCGACGAAGTTGTCTGCCGGTCAGCGGATGCAGGCGTTGGTCGCCATTCTCGCCGAGGCGGACAAATTCAACGGGGCCATTTCCGTGGTCAGCGAGCTGCGCAAGAACGCAGCGGGTGCCGAAGTGCAGGTGCGCACGATGTATCTTGGCCTGGCCCAAGCCTACTACGCAGACAAATCCGGCCAGCTCGCCGGGGTGGGCCTGCCTTCAGCGGAAGGCTGGAAGTGGAGTGATGAGCCCTCGCTGGCTCCGGCGATCATCAAGGTGATCGCCATCCATGAGAGCGAACAACCTGTCAGCTTTGTCACCTTGCCGGTGAAGATCCAATGATTTCCATGAAATTTCGCCACGTTTTTTTTAGCGGCTTGTTGGGGCTTGGCCTCACGCTGGGTGTTTCAGCCCAGGATTTCAACTCTGTCTCCAGTTCGGCCAAGGCCGATCTTGAAAAGGCGCTGACCGAACTTTCTGCTTTGCAGAAACAGGTGGGGGAGGAGCGGATACCGATCGCCCAGACTTTGAGCAAGGCCGAAGACACGGTGCTGACCAAGCGCAAAGACTATGAAAAAGCCCAGCGTTCCCGTGACAACGAACTGGTGGATCTGAACGTCCTGAAGGATCAGGTCAAGAAGAAGAGGGAGGAACTGGATTACCTGAACGGGCTGCTGCAGGAATTCTCCAGTCTGTTCGAGTCACGTCTGCACATCAGCGAGCTTCAGGTCTATGCCGATCAATCCCGCGAGGTCCGGCTCAAGGCGGAGAATCCCGATCTTTCGATCCAGTCGCGCCTGGAGTTGCAAATGGGATTCGTGGACCGTGCCATCGAACGTCTCAATCATTTGAGCGGCGGTCACACGTTTGACGCAAGCGTCTTGGGGGCATCCGGGGTCAAGGAGAAGGGCAAAGTGACGTTGCTTGGTCCGGTGGCCATCTTTGCGTCGGCACAAGGCGGAGGCCTGGTTGATCGGCAGGTGGGATCGCTGGAGCCGGCGGTGATCAGTCTGGATCCGACGCTTACCGGCGGCATCAAGACAGTGGTGGAAACGGGCAGCGGCGGCCTGCCCTTGGATGCGTCGTTGGGCAACGCGTTGAAAATTGAAGCGACGAAGGACGGTTTCATCGAGCACATCGTGAAGGGTGGTTTTGTGATGTATCCGATCGTGGGCATCGCCTTGGCCGCACTGATTGTGGGTATCATCAAGTGGTTCCAGTTGACCTCCATACCCATGGCTTCCCGCCGGGATTTGCAGCTCATCCTTGATCGCCTGACCAAAGGCAACCAGCAGGGCGCGCTGGAACATGCTGAAACAATCAAGGGCCCTTCCGGACAGCTTCTCGCCACGGCGGTCACCCATGCCCAGGAAAGCAAGGAATACATCGAGGAAGTCTTGTATGAGCGCATGCTGAACGTGAAACCAGTATTGGAGAAGATGCTGCCTTTCATCGCACTGACGGCCGCCACGGCTCCCTTGTTGGGCCTTTTGGGAACGGTGACGGGCATGATCACCACGTTCAACATGATCAGTGTGTTCGGCACGGGCGATCCGAAGACCCTTTCCGGCGGCATCTCGGAAGCTCTTATCACAACGGAGTGGGGGCTTTATGTGGCGATTCCCGCATTGCTGATCCATTCAGTTCTGTCCCGCAAGGTGAAGGCGATCATGGGAGACATGGAACAGATGTCCGTCGCCTTCATCAACGGCGTGCCTGAGCAGATACCGGCTGAACCGGTGAAGTGACCTGCGGCCAGTGAATGTTGAACGATATGGAAGCACTTATCCAAAAAATCATCCACATCTGGGTGGCGGGCGGCTGGACCATGATTCCGCTGCTCTTGGTCAGCCTGTATATTTACGGGCTGGGCGCATCTATGCTGGCCTATTTCAGCCGCCGCGGGCATTCGCGCATCACGGAGAAGCAATGGCGCCAGTGGGTGATCGATCCGGCGAAAGCCGAAGGAGAGATCGGTGAAATTATCCGTTATACCCAGGACGAGGTGAAGACAGAGGATGAAATACACAACCGTTTTTCGGAGGTGGTTTCTTCCAAGATTCCGGCCATCAACCGCCAGATATCGGTCTTGAACGTGCTGGTGAATGTTGCGCCCCTGCTGGGACTGCTGGGGACTGTGTTGGGCATGCTTGCCACCTTTTCGGCCATCGCCCAGAGCAGCGGGACCAAAACGATTGATGCCATTTCCGCCGGCATCTCCGAGGCCCTCATCACCACGGAGATGGGCCTGCTGATCGCGCTGCCGGGCTTTGTTCTGACGGCGATGGTCAAGCGAAAGCGGGATGAATACGAAGGTTTTCTGGCCAGCCTGGAAAGTTTCACCGTTCTCCAGTTCAAACACCGCTCCGATCTGGATGATGACGATGATGCCCAGACGGCCAACGATTCTGCGATGGACGCGGACTCAGGCCTCAATCCAGCTACCACATGAAGTTCCGCCGTAATCTTTCTGATACCGAAGAGCTGTCTGAGATCAACATCTCGCCGCTTATCGACATGGTGTTCATCCTGCTCATCTTCTTCATCGTGACCACCGTTTTCGTCGAGGAGACCGGTGTGGATGTGGACAAGCCGCAGGCCGCCTCGGCCCAGCAACTGGAGAAGAACAGCATCCTCATCGCCATCACTTCCAAGAACCAGATTGTCTATGGTGGGCGGGAGATCGGCATCGCCGGAGTCCGGCCCTTGGTCAGCCGTCTCACCACGCGGGATGACATGCCGGTGATCATCCAGGCAGATGTGGCGTCCCAGGCTGGCATGCTGGTGCGCGTGATCGATGAGTGCAAACTGGGCGGAGCCAAGAATGTCAGCCTTGCCTCGGCCAAGGGCAAGTCCTGATCCAATTCCATGCGCAAGGTTTTCACACCACCTCCTGTTTCTGGCGGACGTTTTTGGCCTGTGGCCGGAGCGGTGGGCCTGTCCTTTCTGCTGTTTCTCCTGCTGCCGTTCACCACGATGATCTCGGGAGCGAAGGTGGACAAAGTGGATCTGACAAAAATCGGTTCGCTGGATGCGCCTCCGCCGGAGAACCAACCGCCGCCTGAACCTCCTCCCCCGCCGGAAAAAAAGGACGAACCGCCTCCTCCGGAGCTGGCCCCTGCGGAGGCACAGCCCATGACGATTGACCAGCTCACGGCAGATGTGGCCGTGGGGGGTGGTGGATTTCTTTCGGGTATGATCATGACTCCTGGTGGAGACAACCCGCAGGATACCATGAAGGAGATGATCTTCAGCATGGAAGACCTGGATCAGAAGCCCGTACCGGTGGCGCAGATATCGCCACAGCATCCGCGTGACCTTCTGAAAGCCAAGGTGGAAGGGCAGGTGATTTTGCTGTTCGTGGTGGATGAGCAGGGCCGGGTGGAAGATCCCCGCGTGGAAAACTCTTCCCGCCCTGAATTCGAGAAGCCTGCGCTCGATGCCGTGCGCAAGTGGAAGTTCAAACCCGGCACCAAGGAAGGTGCGCCGGTGAAAACCTATATCCGTCAACCGATCCGCTTCTCCATCGCGACATCCTGACGGTCAAAGAATTTTTGCATCATGAAACGGAATGAAATGATACGCCTGTTCGCCCTGCTGCTGGTTGTCTCTGTGACGACCGTGACGCAGGCGGCCGCCAAGAACAAAGACAAAGCGCCGGTAACGGCGGCTGAGACCGCTGCCACCATCCCGGCCATGAAGTTTCAGGCCCAGCCCGTGGACCCGAACAACCCGCTGGCCGGCGCGTTCCAGGACCCGCTGTTCGTCAAGAGCTTCCTGGGCGGCTACGGCGTGAAGGCGGATGTGGAGCCGAAGTTCGACCAGACGAAGACCAACGAGGTGAACTTCTACCGCGAGCTTTCGCAGGTGATGGCGCAGGACATCAGCAAGGCTGCCTACATGATCTCCACCAATCTCACGGAGGAAGCGAATCCCATTTTCGACTACACGCTGGGAACGATCCTGCTGCAGAACGGCGAGAACACGAACGCGATCACCCATCTTGAAAAGGCGATCGAAAAATTCCCCTCGTTCCTGCGGGCCTGGAAGAATCTCGGCATGGCCAATGTGCGTGCCGGCCAGTTTGATGAGGCTATCAAGCCGTTCACCAAGGCCGTGGAACTGGGCGGTGTGGACGGGCAGATCTACGGATTGTTGGGTTACTGTTACATGAATGGCGAGCGCTATCTCCCGGCAGAAGCGGCTTATCGCAACGCGATGATCTTCATGCCGGAGCACAAGGACTGGAAGATGGGACTCATCAAGAGCCTCTTGGGCCAGAGCAAGTTTGCCGAGGCCAACCGCATGGTGGCAGAGATGCTGCTCAAGACTCCCGATGACGTGAGCTTGTGGACGCTACAGGCGAGCATCTTCACGCAGCAGGAAGACTATGCCAGCGCGGCGGTGAATTACGAGATCCTGCGGAAGTTCGGGAAGATCGACTTCCGCCAGCTCATGGTTCTGGGGGACATCTATATGAGCCAGGATGCGAAAGACCTGGCACTCGAAGTATATCTCCAAGGCGTTGACCGGGAAGAGCCGGGCAAGGCGGAGCGCACCGTGCGTGCGGCGACGATCCTCGCGGGGCGCGGCGCCTTTGACGAGGCCGACCTGCTGGTGAAAAAGGTGCGGGCGATCCATGGCGACAAACTTTCCGCCGAGGACGATCTCAAACTGCTCAAGGTGACTTCCAAGACGGCGTTTGCAAAAGGTGATGCTGACCAGGCGGTGAAGGTGCTCGAGAAAGTCATCGAGAAGAACCCGCTGGATGGCGAGGCGTTGCTGATGGTGGGAGATCATCACCTGAAAAATCAGGAGTTTGAAAAGGCCGAGTTCCGATTTGACCTTGCCGGCCGGATACAGGGTTTCGAGGCGGACGCTTTTGTGAAGAAGGCCCAGGTGAAAGTGAAACAGCAGAGATATACCCAGGCGGTGGATGAACTGCGCAAAGCCCAGAAGCTCAAGCCGCGCGACAGTGTGCAACGCTATCTGGAAGCCGTGGAACGCATGCTTCGCCAGTCCAGCGGGGCCTGATTTGATGTCAGGGATCAAGGGACACTGAAAACAAAAGCCAAGTGAACACCAACGCCTCATCTGTACCGGGCGGCGGATTGCGCCATTTTTTTCTGATCCTGCTGCTGGTGGTTTTTCCACTGGTGGTGCGGGCGCAGGATGAGAATACCGGTGCTGTATCCGGTCGCGTGGTGGATTCCTGGCAGGGCAGCCCTGTGGCCGGTGTGACGGTGCTGGTGCGCGGCACCACACTGGGCACCACCACGGACTCCGCAGGCAACTACACGGTCGGAAAAATTCCGCCCGGCAACTATGCGATCGTATTTTCCCGGTCGGGCTATACCAAGGCCACGTTGGGGGATGTGCGGGTGGCGGCCGGCCAGAAAACCCCGGCGGACTATTCGTTGAAGCCGGAGTTTTATGAGATGGAGGCTTATGAGGCGGTGGCGGAGCCGATTTTGGACCAAGGTGCCAATCTGATGCTGGAGCGGCAGAATGCCGTCGTGGCGATGGACTCAATCGGGTCAGCACAGTTCGCCCGGACCGGGGTGAGCGATGCGGCTGAAATCGTCACCAAGATCAGCGGTGCAAGCATAGTGGACGGCAAGACGGCGGTCATTCGCGGTCTGAGCGACCGTTATACCAGTGCGACCTTGAACGGAGCCGAGATTCCGACCGCCGATCCGTACAGGAAATCCGCGCAGCTGGATTTGTTCCCGGCGAGCCTGATTGAAAGTGTTTCGGTCACCAAAACTTTTACCCCAGATCAGCCGGGCAGTTTTACGGGTGGTGCGATCGGCATCACGACCAAGTCGTTTCCTGAAAAGATGGTCACGAGTTTTTCGGTCGGGGTGGCCTATAATACCCAGGCGGGTTTGAACGACGAATTCCTCACTTATGACGGTGGAAAAACGGATTGGGCGGCCTTCGATGATGGAATCCGGTCGCTGCCTGAGGAATTGGAGAATGGCACCGTTCCTCCACCCGTGTTCGGCGGCACGACGGCCAGCCGGCTGGCGGCCAATGCCCGGCTTGAGGCTTTGACCCGCGCTTTCGGTTCCCGTCAATTGGGGCCGGTCAAGGGTACGTCAGGGCTTGAGAACAGCTTCTCCTTTTCTCACGGAGATACGGTTCAGGTCGCAAACCGTCCGTTCGGATATTTTGTGGGGGTAACGTACAATCGCAAGTTTAACCACTACAGTGATGGCATCAATGCGAGATATTCCGCAGGTCTTACTCCCAAGTCAGAGTTGAAGGACACGCGCAGTTCGGAAGAAGTTTCATGGGGTTCTGTGGTCAACCTGGCCTACAAGCTGGCGCCCGAGCATGAGATCGGTTTCAACTTCCTGTACAATCAATCCGCCGAGGATGTTGCCCGGAGGCAGGTCGGGCAGGATTTCACCGCCGGGTTCGATCCGGACACCCGCCTATATCTCAATACTCTTCATTACACGGAAAGAAACTTGCGCGCATTCCAGTTGAAGGGCGGACATGATTTGACGGAAAGCATCAATACCAAGATTGACTGGCTGGCCACTTTGGCTTCCACCTCCCAAGAGGAGCCGGATCTGCGGTTTTTTAATTTTTTTGCCACGCCCGATGGCAGTGGCGGATACTCTCTGCTCCTCAATAACAATGCGCTGCCGGAGCCGACCAATCCGTCCCGTTATTTCCGTTATCTGGAAGAGGACAATCACACATTGAAACTGGATTTCACCCATCCTTTCGATCTGATCGCCGGCAATACGACAGAATTGAAATGGGGTGCTTATCAAACCATCTCCCAGCGAAAATTCAGCGAGCGGACTTATCAGTACAACAAAGCGTCTTCTTTTGAGGCGGGCGATCCGGAAACGTATCCCAATGATTTTTTATCCGATCCGAACATCGGGTTTAATCCCAACGGAACGTTGAAAAGATGGTTGGTGGAAGGATCCTCCAGCAAATACGACGGCCGCCAGGATGTGAACGCCGGATATTTGATGACGGATCTGGCGTTCTCGGAAAAATGGCACTTGATCGGCGGTGGCCGCCTCGAGACCACGGACTTGAGCATCAAGGGTACCAGTGCGGCGCTGGGTTCGCGGAATGCCGCGATCAATGAGGCGGATTGGCTGCCTGCGGCAGGTCTAATCTACAAGGTGACGACCAACATGAACTTCCGGCTCAACTACGGAAAGACCATCGCCCGTCCCACCTATCGTGAATTGGCACCCTATCGGAGTTATGACCAGACAGGCGATGAGATCGTGGAAGGCAATCCGAATCTCAAACGTGCCATGGTAGATAACTACGATTTCCGTTGGGAATGGTTCCCGAAACCTGGGGAAGTCCTGTCTGCCAGTTTTTTTTACAAGGATCTGGTTGATCCCATCGAAAAATATCTCCAGACGCTGGATGGCGGCATCATCACTTTTATCAATCGCAAGGAAGCTCAAGTCTATGGTGTCGAGTTCGAGGCGCGCAAATCACTCGATTTCATTGATCCCCTGCTGGACCGTTTTTCCGTGGGCGGAAACTTTGCCTATATCATATCTGATGTGCCTTTGAGCGAGGCGGAACTGATCAACAAGCGTCAGATCGATCCCGCCACGCCTTCATCCCGGCCGATGTATGATCAATCGGACATGATCCTGAACGCCGACATCTCTTACGATAACCGTAAATCAGGGACATCGGTGACGCTGGTGATGAACTATGTTTCCGAGCGGATCACCATTGCGATGGGACAGGGGCCGGATATTTATGAGCATCCGCCGCTTTCCTTGGATTTGACGATTTCGCAAAAGCTCACCGAGCACATGAAGCTCAAACTTTCAGCCAAGAATCTGTTCGACCCGTTGACCAAGAAAACGATGGGGCCAGAGCCAGGCGACAAGATTTATAGCGCTTACCGCAAAGGGCGCGTTTTTGGGATAGCCCTTTCCGTGGATTATTGAGGTTGAATATCGGGCAGCCGGAAATTTGATAAAAATCAACGTCTGCATTTTCGGCTCCATCCTTAAACCGGTTGTTTTTTAGCGCCTTTTTTCAACCCGGGAAAAATCTCCCGCCGGTTTCACTGTTTCGTAACACAAACGAGATTTTTCCGTAATGAGCCTGTCGCATCCTGTGCCGGTAAATTGCGGACCAAAACCATCAAAAGAAACAATTATAGGACTATGAAGAAGTTATTGAGTTCCTTGGTTGCTACTGCTTGTTTGGGCTCAGCCGCGGCGATGGCGGACACCGTGCAGGTGTTCAACACGTCGATGGTTGCGGGCACGAACACGTGGTATCGGACCAACACCTACGTTCTCAACGAGTATGTGTACGTTGAGGATGGCGAAGTGCTAGTGATCGAACCGGGCACGGTGATCAAAGGCAAGAACACGGCGGTGGTGAAC